>JACRBM010000065.1 GCA_016219275.1 Chloroflexota bacterium | reverse complement strand
TCAATTCACAGGGATATATCGTCGGCGTCGTATGGTATAATGTCTTTGGGGTTCTCATGCGCTGCTCTTTCTTTGGTAGGATAGAGACAGTGTGCATGAGAACCCTGTTTAGTCAAAAAGTGAGTTTTGCGGTACTGCCTATTTTTAGTCTAAACTCGAATAAGAGGGAAACTGCAATGTTGAATCGTATTTCAAAATCTATCAAATACCGCGCGCTTTCTTTCTTACCGACTCGCCAGTCCCGATGCATCCTATTGCGGAAAATAGGAGTCCGTTTCGCGCCAACACGTGTCGGAACAATCCGAATGTGGGTGGATTTACGTGACGGCTTGGGACAATATTTTTTCATTCACCAAAAATACGAATCTTTCGAAACCGAATTGGTGGAAAAAATGGTCCAGACTGGAATGACCGTCGTTGATGTCGGCGCGAATATGGGATACTATACGGTCCTGTTCGCATCACGCATCGGTGATACTGGGACAGTAATCGCGATTGAACCTGATCCGACAAACATGCAACTGTTACAGCGCAACCTCCGATGGAATCATCTAGATAACGTAACCTGTGAACAGGCGGCGGCTATGGGGTATGAAGGAACAACTACGTTGTATCTTTCCAACATCAACAATGGTGATCATCGCGTATATAATGCGAAGGATGACGACTGTTTCAATCAAGGTATGGTTAGGACTGCTATCGAGGTACGGACGATTATCGTGGATGAATACCTCAAGAAAGAGTCCAAGTCCCCGGATATCGTCAAGATGGATATCCAGGGCGCCGAAATGCTGGCTCTGTCCGGTTTGCGTCACACACTGGAAAATCCCAATGTCATCTTATTGTGTGAATTCTGGCCCTATGCCTTGCGCCAAGCCGGCACAGACCCCATCCAGTTTCTGGAAACCCTATCGGGGTTGGGACTGCATCTATTTGAAATTCTCGAAGAAAACCGGACGGTTAAGCCGGCTGACCTAGCTGCCTTGCCATATCGTTTCTCTGATTCCGATTACGCTAACCTGATCTGTGTTCGACCAGAGCGCGGCGCTCAAATATCATTCTTGAAGAATTATTTTGAGGCATGCGGCAATTAGTTTGAGACATCAATAATGCAGAATGTGCCCCGCCTTACCGAACTTCCCCCACCTCCACCCGGTAAAACCGGCTGGCCCTGGACGGAAGAATGTGAACACTTGAATGACGATACCTTGCCGCGCGTGAGCATCGTTACGCCTTCGTTCAATCAAGGCGCATTCATTGAAGAGACGATTCGCTCGGTGCTTTTGCAAGGTTATCCGAATCTAGAATACATCATCATTGATGGTGGCAGCACTGACGACACTATCGCCATCATTCGCAAGTACGAACGATGGCTGGCATATTGGGTGAGCGAACCGGATTGCGGGCAGGTGGACGCGGTAGACAAGGGTTGGGCAAAAAGCTCTGGCACGATTCTCGCATATATTAATTCGGACGACACCTATCTGCCTAATGCCCTCGCGAATGTTATGCTTGCGTTTGCGGAGAATCCCGGCGCAGCAGCAGTCTGCGGCAGTGAGTTGGTGATAGATACAAGTGGAATAGTTATCACCGAGCGATTTATTGAATCGGTCACGCTCAATAGTCTCTTGCATTTCAACTTTGTTCCTCAGCCGTCTATCTTCCTCCGGCGAACCGCGTTTGAGCAAGCCGGTGGATTGGATCTGAATTTTCAAGTTGCGTTCGATTATGAGTTATGGACGCGATTAGTGCGGTATGGCGGGTTCCATTGCATCACGACAACGCTCGCCACAACCCGCTGGCATTCTTCCGCAAAAACTTTTGCGCAGCGTCCGCGCGTGTTGACAGAATTGAGGCGCACAGTTGACAAAGTATTGGCGAGTCCGGCGGGACAAACCATTCTGGCAGAGGAACAGCGCGCGATTCAAGCCGGCTTGAATTTTTTGGCTGTGTCCATTTTTTTGGACAATCCATTTCAGAATATCGCGCGGATTATTGCCAACACGATACGCGCAGTCGCCCAATCACCTGCCCGCACGCCACAATTGATTCGTTTGTTCGGTCACCGCGCGCGGGTCTTGTTGGCATATTATTGGTTGAAATACGGCAAACAGAAAAATGTCGCAAAGACACCCTGGGGCTTTGGTTACACCGGGATCCATTGGAGTGAATGGCATCATCGCCACGAAAACAACACGAGGATCGAACGTGCGAATCGCCATTGACGCGCAACTGCAACCAACCGGACAGTGGGGAGGCGTCGAACAATTCGTTTTAGGGCTGGTGCATGCCTTGGGCAAGTTGGATGACGGCGCGGAAAAATATGTCATTGTCGGACATTGGGAAAATGTGGATTGGCTCAAGCTGCACATTGGACCCAATCAACAACTCATCCAAGCGCCGCGTCCTAGTCCTCTCGCGTCGACGAAAGAATGGCTTGGTCCCCTGCGGGCGCCGGCTGGAAGATTGATGCGGCGCGTTCGTTATCTTGCTCGACGCGCCGTAGGTCTACCGGTGCCGGTGATGCTTGAACCTAACCGGTTCTACGAATCGCTTGGGGTTGCTATAGTTCATTTCCCATTCCAGATTTTTTCATACACGCGTACGCCATTCATTTACAACCCTCACGATTTACAACATCTACACTATCCGCAATTTTTTCCTCGCGAGGACATTGCCGCGCGCGAATCGTCGTGGCCCCTCGCGTGCCGGCTCGCGCAAGCGGTCGTGACCGATTCACGTTGGGTGAAGGAAGATGTTGCCCAACAGTACAGTATTGCGCCCGAAAAAATTTTTTCAATCCCTATGGGTCCGCCAACAGAATTGTACGGCGCGTTGACGGATGTGGATCTGGCAAACACGCGCGCCTGTTTTCAATTACCGGAGACCTTTGCCTTTTATCCCGCGCAAACCTGGCAACACAAAAATCATTTGCGTCTCATTGAAGCCATCGCGCTGTTGCGTGATCGCGATCACCTCGTACTGAACCTTGTTTGCACCGGCAAGCAGAACGAGTTTTACCGCGTGGTAGATCAACGCGTGCGCGAGTTACGGCTCGAAACGCAAGTGCGCTTCCTGGGTTTCATCGAGCCGACAGATTTGCGCGCGCTGTATCACCTGGCGCAGTTTGTGATTCACCCCAGTTTGTTCGAGGGCGGCGGATTGCCGATTCTCGAAGCGTTCCGCGAAGGCGCGCCGGTCGCGTGCTCCAATACAACTTCTTTGCCCGAGTACGCGGATGACGCCGCTTCGTACTTTGATCCCGCGTCGGTCGAGAGCATCGCCGAAGCCGCAAAGCGTATGATCACAGATGAGAAGTTGCGAGCATCGTTGCGGACGCGCGGCAGAGTGCGCGTGCAATCATTTACGTGGGAGCGCACGGCGAAGATGTATCGCGCGTTATATCGTAAAGTGATTGGAATGAGTTTGTCGGACGAAGAACGGCATTTACTGGAGAATTCGTGATAATGCAATTTGCTTGGAGACAGAATATTAAAACGTTCGGAATTGCTAGTGTGCTCGTTGTTGAGTTTTTACTGTTTTGCGTTTATTTTCAGAGCAATATCGTTCCGTACTATCCTAGAAATTGGGATCAGTTAGCAACCTATCGGGCGGTCTACCAAACTTATTTTGCGGTACGAGATGGCGGTGTTTCCCAGTTTTTCTTAAAGGATAATGCAATTATGCAGGGCGCGTTCAAAGGGTGGGTCGTTCCATTCTTAGGACTAGTTGGCACTTTTCTTTTGGGCCCACAACGGCTATCTATCGGGCTGGTCAATTTGTTTTTTTTCATACTTGGACAAATTGGGCTCGTTCATTTTTTTGAACGGCGTTACGGTTGGTTAGCCGGTGTATTAGCTTGGGGATTGTTCCTGTCAGGCACGATTCACAATTTTTTCGCCGGTGGCATAGATGATTTGCGCTTTGATTATGCCGGGATGGTTATATTTGGTCTTGCGTTTCTTTCCCTGGTGACGCTTTTGGAAAAACCAACGCGGCGTCATTTGTTGCGGTGTGCTGTGTGGGTGGGGCTTGGTTTAGCCACACGTTCGATTATTGTCGTTTATTTGGTAGGGATGGAAATGTTCCTTTTCGTTCTTTTGGCTTTCCAATGGTTTAGAAAAAAAGACGATTTGTTTTGGACAAACCGGGTGCGTGGTGTCGCTTCGTTGGTCGCTCTATCTTTATTGGGAACAGGATTTTTTCTTCTCGCAAACGGAAGCCAGTTAGCTGATTACTACGGCAAACTCAAAGTCACTCCTGAAGACTCAATTCGCCAAGCCGAATTCGGGATCAATTCATTGAAGGATTGGTTGTTCTATTATCCGCGTTCGGCGCGAACGCATTTCAGGGGTTATTTGAACATTGCCGCACTCTCAGTTCCTGTTTTCTTTCTAATCTGGATTTTGCAACGTCTTCGAGGTAAAGCAACCCAGTTAGGGTTGGATCATTCAAGACTAGCTCTATTTGCCGTTACGCTCGGAACAGCCGTTCTGACAATTTATACTGCATTGACTCTGTATTCCCCGTCACCGATTGTTATTGGTGTTCTGACGATTCCGCTTGCGGCAACCCTTGCGAATTGGCTTGTTGAAGGATTTCATAGATTGGGATCAGTCGTTGGTATGCGGTTGACAACCGGATTTATCGCGGCATTTGGACTGGCAAGTTATATCAATCCGATGATTACACCCCAATACATCAACATTTCTGCGCGCCGTGAAGGGGAAACGATCAATCAATTTCTAGATGATCTCGATAGAATGGTTGCCGCGCGTTTGGACAAGCCGGTTATCTACTGGATGTTTCCCCATCCGGGATTGCATCCGTATGCTTTTGAAATCTATCTGTACGAACATGGCGCTGAAACCTTGGTTCCCAATCTACGGCATGTCTATCCAACCATTTTTGCTACGACGCAAGATGTACTTGGGAAAACACTTGCTAGCTCTGATATTGTCGTGACTTATGTCCAAATGCCAAATAGAACTGGCTACGAGTACCCCTCTATTCGATCCTTAATGACATTCGAATCTACTTGGCGCGAACAGCTGGAAGATGAGTTTGTTTTGCGTCAAAGCTATACGATGATGGATGGGGAGGGAATCGTTGGCATTTTTATTCGGTCGGGCAACTGACCGAGTATGTCTTTGACTCAAGCCAGCCAGTTGATGGATGGGTTGATGCTGAGACTCAATGGAACATTTTTAGGAAATCCAGAATGTTGTTAACCTTGTGGTGCGTTTTTGTAACGCTTGGCAGTCTCTTCTTCTTTGGATTGCCTGTAACGGAATGGCTCTCTGATCCTGATAGCGGTGACGCGAGTTTGTGGATTGTGGCGCCCTTTGTTGGTTTGGGCATTATTATTCTTCCACTGCACACTTTGGTTTACTTGAATATCCCGATAAGTACTTCGACCTTGGGAATTTGGATACTCGGAGTGTTGCTGTGGTTCTCTTTGTTCATTACTGGACGTTTGACGAGGGTTTGGAGTAATGTGCCACACCCGGTACTGTTCGCCGCGTTGTCAGTTTATCTGCTTCAGGGTGTCGGTTTATTTCTAATTGGTGCCAGATACTATGTCGCGCGTGCATGGATTGACCAATTCAATTACACCGCGATTGCTCAATTTTTGACCGACTATGTATTTAGCACAACGTATGTGGACATTCATAATCAGCCGTACTTGGCGACCGCGATCGCTCTCAAACTTGATCGAATCGGTGTATCCATTTTCCAAGGTTTTCTTGGGGTCAGCACTTTTACTGATGCAAAAACTGTTTTCGAGTCTGCGATTCTTGTTTCCCCTGTCATGACTGCACTCGCGTTGTATCAAGTCGCACGTCGTTTAGCGTTGCCGCCACGGTTCACCGCATTTGTGGCGGTAGGGGCTGGAGTATTACCGGCAATCACATCAGTGCACGTGGAGACCTTTTTTTCGCAAGCACTGGGAATACCTTATTTGTTTATTCTGCCGACGTTGATGTTCGATTGGATTAACCAACCGACTTGGAAACGCTTGGTTATAGTGTCTGTCATCCTTGCAACCGGTGTTTCTGCTTATACAGAATTCCATTTGATTTTTGTTGGAACGCTCGCTTTGATGTTAGGATTCCAGATATGGCGTGAACATCTCAAGTTCACCTACTATGTGCGCGCCTTCTTTCTATTGAATGGCATTGCTTTGACGCTCAATCCTGGGTATCTCTATACCCTTTACGCGATTCTTCAACGCGTGGCTTGGTCTAACATATTGGCAAACATTTACCCATGGGCATACACGCTGGAAGGATTAGGGCGACTTTGGTTAGGTGATGCTGTTTTTCTTGCACGAGTTACTCCGTGGTTGGGTGTAATTTATGATGCGCTTTCGATCATCTTGATTGTCATGGGTTATTTGGGCTTGGGGTTGATGCTCAGGAAACGGCAAAATACAATTGCGTTATCTATGTTTGTTCTCGCAGTTTTGCCGCTCGGCATTCGTGCGAGCAACCAATTTCCGTACCAATTTTACAAACTCTTGCTTTCGATTAGTCCTTTACTATTGCTGGGGATCGCGGTACTTTTTAGCGAGCTTGAGATCACGCACACAAAGAACGCTATCTTGCGAAATGGGATAAACCTTAGTATGCTTGGGTTGGTTCTCCTCTTTTGCGCGGGTACGTTTGGCACAACCGCCATAGCCGGAATTTTTCCAGTGGTTGGACGTAGCATTGGTGCATCGCGTCTACTAGCGCCCGGCGCACGCCAAGCCCAAGATCGCTTATCGGAAATCCGCGGGCAGAACATATTGATCGTTGACAACGAAAGCTTTATGAACGCATGGCTTGGTTACTTTGCGCGGCACAATCGGGTTTGGATTGCCAATCCCAAGATGAGTGATACCAGTGTGGCAAAGATACAGACCTTCCAAGATTTACCGGATGACATTTGGGTGTTGACGACATCGGCAGATGTGGGTGCAAACACAGATTCCGCTATCCAACCTATTTGGTCAGCTGAGCCATATCAGCTTGGAAAGATTTCAAATAAAGATTGGATCGTTATAACAGCGATCAAGAATGCGAATGGCATTGAAGAATGGAACGGCGACCGCGGTTTGTGGTTGGGCGATGGGGATACCGAAATAAACTTTGTTTCAAGTAAAGAAGGTCGCGCCACTATTACGGCAGAGTTTACGCGTGGACCTAGTCTACCCAATACGCTAGAACGGCAGCTCTTAGTTCTTGCTGATAGCGGCTATTCTGCAGGAGTGACAATTGCACGTGATGGAGCGCAGTCTTTCTCTGTGCCTGTGATCGCCGGTCCGAATCGCCTGATTTTGCGACCACTCGACAGACCTACGTTGCCCGAACTGTCCAATGGAGACGCGCGTCCTTTGCTTCTAGGTGTGCGTGGTTTACATATCAATCTTTCGGATTCCAACCAGTGATCAAAACTAATGTGGATTTCCCGTGGCCTACTCCGCCTGGTTTTTCTAGCAAGCCGGTCTGGACCGGACACGGTTTTCAAATCGGAAATGTCTTAACGCCAATTCTTTCTTATCAGGTGGCTGAGTCTGGCTGGACCGATGCGTTGACCGAGTTTCACGAAGACACCGCTGGAGCGAATCATTTTATTGACCGCGCCTCGCGTTGCCATGCATTGGATCAACTCCGCCACGTCAAGACCGAGTCGCCAGTGATTCTGGAGATTGGTTGTTCGTCTGGGTTTATGCTCCGCCTCATTCGTGAACATCTGTCACGTGCGTTTGTGATCGGTTCGGATTATGTGTGCGGTCCGCTTGAGCGTCTCGCGGAGAATTTGCCGGATGTGCCGCTGTTGCAATTCGACCTGGTCACATGTCCACTCCCGGACGAAAGTATTGACGCTGTGATTCTGCTGAACGTTCTGGAACACATTGGAGACGATTCCGCGGCGATGCGCCAGGTTTATCGAATTCTCAAGCCGGGTGGAATCGCGGTGATCGAAGTGCCAGCCAACCAACGCTTGTACGATGTGTACGACAAATTGCTGATGCACCATCGCCGTTACGCACCCCAAGATTCGCGTCAGATTGTTATGGGATCGGGATTCCAAATCATTAAGCAATCCCATCTCGGATTCTTTTTGTATCCGGGATTCTGGCTCATCAAAATGCGCAACAAACGTTTTCTGTCTGCGGAGCGGGTTGTATACAAACAAATTGTGTCACAGAACATTCGCAGTACCGGGAACAGCCGCCTGTTCGATGCGCTGATGCGCTTGGAACTGACACTCGGAAACCGCGTCGCCTATCCATTCGGGATTCGTTGTCTAGTAACGTGCATCAAAGCAACAGGGTAAAATTAGATGTTGAAAAAAACGATCCTCGCATGGTCAGCGATTCAACAACAGTTTGTGTTACACCGGACTCTTCTTCTTGAGCGATCGCTATTTTGTTTCCGCTGTTGCTTCTGCTGTCTACAAATACAATTTTCTACGTGGACTGGTACAACCATCTATGGCAAGTTGGTTATTACGGCAAGTACTGGGCTGTTCATGGTACCTTTCCAGTAACACTGAATACGGATGACCGGTTACTCGTCGCGTTTCCGACGTTCTATGGATACTTGTTCTATCCGGTCCTTGGAATAATCAGTAGCCTTACAGGACCAAATCTGGCAATTCGCTTGGCTGTCTTGTTGCTATGGGTTGTAAAGTTCTGGCTTGTTTACAAGCTGACATTCCAAATTTCCAAAGACAGCGGCATCGGTATGGTTTTGGCTTGTTTGACTAGTTGGGAAATTTACCCTTTGACGAATCTATACAATCGTTCTGCGTTGACTGAGTTGTTTGCCACCGGCTTGGTAACATGTTCCCTTTGTTCATTCATGTTGATGTTGATGGAGAAATCTATTGCCAAGGAAATATTCTATCTGCTTATCACCGGCGTGGAACTTTCTCTGGCTTTGGCATCGCATCCAATCACGGCGCTTTATGCCATCCCTTTCTTCGGGGCATTGCTCCTGGCTACGATTCTAGTTGCGTTCTATTACCGATACAAAGAACTCGCGCGTTCGGTGATTTCTGGCACGCTCTTGTGTATCTTCGTTGTTCTTGTGATGTTGCCATGGCTTTATGCAACAATCATCTTCTCCAAATCTATGCGTATTTCATCCAGTGCTTGGCAAATCTCACCAATAGATTCGGGGATGGCGATTTTCCCCGATGATATAGACCATGTTTTTACGCGCTTCGCATTTTTCCCTTATGATCGGCGGAGCCAGTTGAGGGGAATAAGTGAAGTTTCGACGCCATTTTTAGATGCGCAAGTGGACATGCCGCTGCTAATCTTTTGTGTAACGTTGATTCTGTTTGTATTGGGAAAGGAAAACACCAATCAAGAAGGTATGCTACGCCGCGCTTTTGGCCGAGCCTTATTGGGAGTGTCGCTGATAATGTTTTGTTTTGCCACGTTCCTTTCGCTCTCTGATTTGCCTTATCGCTATTTGCCTGCTTTCGTTCGGTTGATCCAGTTCCCCTACCGCCTGGTTACCTGTCAAAATCTCATGTTATTCGTTGCCGCGCTATCCTTGCTTCTGATTTCACAGCATCGTTTTCGGACAAAAAGTATCCGGTTGGTCGTCGTCACAATCTGCATCACGCTTGGCGCAGTGGGTGTCTGTGTGAAACTTTCCCACGGTTTCGCGATTGTCCAATCTGCTTTCCCTTGGCAGTCTTACAACCGAAACTGGAGTGACGAGGCTTCCTATTTATCTCTTCCACCTACTTTTTATGGGCGCGATGACTATACCTTCCAATCTGCTTCACAGTTGCCGGATGATTTTCTGCCTTTGGGATTACCATTGGGGCAAGGCAAAGATTTTGGTAGGCCGCTCCCCATCACCATTTATCTTTCAGAATCAACGTGGATGCAAACGAACATTGCCGCCTCTCCCTGGAATTCTTATAATGGACCCAAGAATTCGGACACAAAAGTTGGGAAAATAAGGTGGTAAAATGCCACCATGCGAAAACATTATTCAGACACGTTCAAAGCCGAAGTCGTGCTTGAACTCCTAAAAGAAGAGAAGACCGTTGCGCAAATTGCGTCCGCACGGCATGTGCACCCGAACCAGATCTATGAATGGAAAGCGATTGTCCTGCGCGACCTGGTGACGCTCTTCAGCCAAACGCATAAAGGCGAAACCGTACTGAAAGCCGAATACGAGCAACGTCTCGAAGAGTTGTATGCCGAGATCGGGCGCTTGACGACCCAGGTCAAGTGGCTCAAAAAAAAATCTGGCATCCCAACTGACTCGGACGGAACGCGTGGCACTCGTTGAACGCGGACCTGACCGCACGTTCCCACTCAAGACCCAAGCCGAGTTGCTCAGTTTGAATCGCAGCGGACTGTATTACCAACCGACTCCGCCTTCGGCAGAAGAAGTCGCGATCAAACATCGCATTGACGAGATCTATACTGAACATCCGTTCTGCGGCTCACGGCGCATCGCGGCGGTGTTGCGCCCCGACTTCATCGTCAATCGCAAAGCCGTGCAACACCACATGCGCGAGATGGGTATCGCCGGCATTGTGCCTGGTCCGAACTTGAGTAAGCGGAATGCGGAGCACAAAATTTACCCGTATTTACTGCGGAATCTGAAGGTCACCCGCCCAAATCAAGTGTGGGGGATTGACATTACCTACATTCGTCTGCACGCCGCATGGCTGTATCTGGTCGCCGTGCTGGATTGGTTCTCACGCTATGTGATTAGTTGGGAACTCGATCAAACCTTGGAACTGCCGTTTGTGGTGAGTGCCGTGCAACGGGCGCTCGCGCAAGCGACGCCTGAAATCTGGAACAGCGATCAAAGCAGTCATTTCACGAGTCCGCAATACACCGACTTGCTGTTAGCCGCGCATGTGCAAATCAGCATGGATGGTCGCGGACGCGCCTTGGACAACATTTTTGTTGAACGCTTGTGGCGCTCGGTCAAGTATGAAGAAGTGTATCTGCATGATTACACGACCCCGCGCGAAGCACGCCAAGGACTCACGCGCTACTTTGAGTTCTACGATCACGAGCGTCCGCATCAGCCCTTGGATTATCGTACGCCAGCCGACGTGTACTTCGGCAGACCTTGAATCTCACCCAGTCCACGACCTGGGTTTGTGGATAGTGTGGACAACTGAAAACCAAGTTGCCCACACTATCCACAAACTCGACTGCTACGACGGCGGCTGCGTCCGTCGCCGATCCTAATCAGAGAGGAGAAAGTTCCACCTTAATTTTGACCATTTTGTGTCTTGACAGAGGGGTCCACCTTATCTGTGGTTGTAGATGATGTTCCTTTGCCTGAGGATGAAATCCGCGTCAACCAATCCCAGCTAATGGTACTAATAAAACCTGGAGCACACGTCGTTGAAGCACATTTTTTGCCCAATGCCATCTTTGTGTTGTTACGAAATACGAGTTTTAGTTGCTTTTCTTTATGAGCAGGCGCTACAGTTGTCTTTGCGGTTCTTGTTATAGCAGAAGGACGTTGGTGGAGTTCTCGGGGTCGCACAGTTTGACCCATGTGTACTGGTGCAAAAGCATCTGCTTCGGTATTTGACATTTGATTGGTGGGAGACGGAATCGTGATTGATCAGCCACATATCAGTCTCATCATTCCCGCATACAACGAAGTCGCGCGCATCGCGCAAACGATCGGCGAAGCGCGCGATTATTTTGCGCGCCGAAACCTCGCGTGCGAGATTATCGTCGCGGCGGATGGCGACGACGGCACGCGCGAGCGCGTCGCCGAATTAGCGCGTACGGATTCACTGCTCACGGTTATCGGCAGCCCCGAACGCCGCGGCAAAGGGCGCGGTATTCGCCAGGCGGTCGCGCGCGCGCGCGGCGCGCTCATTGGGTTTACCGACGCGGACAACAAAACGCCGATTGACGAATTCGCCAAGTTCGAGCCGCACCTGCGCGCCGGCGTCGAGGTGGTCATCGGCTCGCGCGGCTTGCGTGATTCGTATATCGAACACGCCCAACCATTTCATCGCCGCATCGGTTCCAAGGGTTTCGCGATTTTTATGCACGCGGTCGTTGGCTTGAACGACATCATAGATACGCAGTGCGGGTTCAAATTCTTTCAACGCGACGTCGCACGCGATTTGTTCGCGCGTCAAGTGATTGACGGCTATATGTTCGACGTGGAAATTTTGTATCTCGCCGAACAAGCCGGGTATCGCATCGTCCAAGTGCCGGTGCGCTGGCGCGATGATGGCGATAGCCGCTTGGTGTTATTCGGCGGCAACGTTCGCAACGCGCTCGACGTGTTTCGGGTTCGCCTGCGCGGCGCGCGCCGTATCGCGGCATTGAATTTGGAGCAGGAGTAAATCGTGCATTGCGTTGTGACCGGCTGCGCCGGGTTTATTGGAAGCAATCTCACAGATCGTTTGTTGCGCGATGGGCACGCGGTCGTCGGGTACGACAACCTGGCGACCGGGCAAACGGAATTTTTGAGCCACGCGCGACAATCATCGCGATTTCAATTCACGCGTGGCGACACGCTCGATCTCGACGCGCTGACCGACGCAACGCGCGGTGCGGAGATCGTGTTCCATCTGGCGGCAAATGCCGATGTCCGTTTCGGCACACAACATCCGCGCAAAGACTTGGAGCAAAACACGATTGCGACGTACAATGTGCTCGAAGCGATGCGCCGCAACGACGTTCGGCGCATCGTGTTCGCGTCCACCGGTTCGATCTACGGCGAGCCGCAGATTTTCCCAACGCCGGAAAACGCGCCGTTTCCGATTCAAACGTCGTTGTACGGCGCGTCGAAACTCGCGGCGGAGGGATTGATTCAAGCGTATGCCGAAGGATTCGGAATGCGCGGGTATATTTTCCGGTTCGTCTCGATTCTTGGCGAACGGTACACGCACGGGCACGTGTTCGATTTCTACAAACAACTGCGCGAGCATCCTGACCGGCTCGATATTCTCGGCAACGGCAAGCAACGCAAGTCGTACCTCTACGTGCAGGATTGTCTCGACGCGATTTTTGTCGCGCTCGATCGCGCGCACGACAAGGTGAACGTTTTCAACCTTGGCACGGATGAATATTGCCAGGTGGACGACTCGATTGGCTGGATTTGTGATTACCTTAAATTATCGCCGCAGCGCGTGTACGCCGGCGGCGAGCGCGGTTGGATCGGCGATAGTCCGTTCATCTTTCTCGACGCCGCGAAAATTCGCGCACTCGGTTGGCAACCCAAGTTGACGATTCGCGAGGGGATCGTTCGCACGGTGCAATACCTCGAACAAAATCCCTGGGTGTTGGAGAGGCGATGAACGTCGCAACAATTGGTTTGTGGCATCTCGGCACAGTCACGTCCGCGTGCCTCGCCTCGGTCGGGCATCGCGTCGTCGCGTTCGATCACGACGCGGAATTGATTCGCGCGTTGAGCGTTGGTCGCTTGCCGGTCGCCGAACCTGGTCTGGACGAACTGACGCGCAAAAATTTGGACGCGGGCACATTGCGATTCTCAGCCGACCCGCGCGATCTCGCGGACGCGGAGGTTGTGTGGGTGACGTACGATACGCCGGTGGACGAGAACGACGTCGCGGATGTGGAGTACGTCGTCCAACGCGTCAACGCGATTTTTCCGCATTTACGCGATGACGCGCTCGTGCTGATCTCGTCGCAAATGCCGGTCGGTTCGACGCGCCGGCTCGCGGAAATGTACGCGCGCGCTTTGCCGAACGGTCGCGCGTCGTTCGCGTACTCGCCGGAAAATTTGCGGCTGGGCAAGGCGCTCGACGTGTTTCTGTATCCCGACCGTGTGGTGGTCGGCGCGCGCACCGAAGCGGATCGCGCGCGCATCGCCGAGTTGTTCAAGCCGATCACGGACAAGCTCGAATGGATGTCGGTCGAGTCGGCGGAGATGACCAAGCACGCGCTCAACGCGTTTCTCGCGACCTCGGTCACGTTCATCAACGAAATCGCGTCGCTGTGCGAACGTGTCGGCGCGGATGCGCGCGAGGTCGAGCGGGGACTCAAGAGTGAAGCGCGCATCGGACCGAAAGCGTACTTGCGTCCGGGTGGCGCGTTTGCTGGCGGTACGCTCGCGCGCGATATCGCGTTCCTGGTCGAGGTCGGGCACGCACACAACACACCAACGAATTTGCTCGCGGCGGTACGCACGAGCAACGACGAGCACAAACACTGGGCGCGTCGCGCGCTCACGCACGCGCTCGGCGATCTGCGCGGCAAGACGATTGCTGTGCTTGGCTTGACGTACAAACCTGGGACGGACACGCTGCGTCGTTCGAGCGCGGTCGAGTTGTGTCACTGGTTGCGCGAACAAGGCGCGCCCGTCGTTGTGTTCGACCCCGCGGTGAAATCGTTGCCCGATGAATTATCGCGCGTGATCGAGTTGCGCGATTCGATTGCGTTGGCGTTGCGCGACGCCGACGCCGCGGTCATCGCGACCGAGTGCCCCGAATTTGCGACGCTCATGGCGGACGATCTTGTACGCGCGATGCGCCAACCGATTGTGCTCGACGCGAGCCGCTTTCTCGAAAAGAACCTGGGACGCGATACGCGCATTCGTTACATCGCAGTAGGAAAATCGCAATGAAACTTCAAGGGCAACGCACACTCATCACCGGCGCAAGCCAGGGCTTTGGTCTCGCGGTCGCGCGTGCGTTCGTCGCCGAAGGCGCGGACGTGATGTTGTGCGCGCGGAACGAATTGGCATTGGCACGCGCTCAACGCGAGGTCGCGGCGCTTGGCATGGCGCGCGTCGCCGCAATGCACGCCGATGTGTCGCGGCGGGAGGATGTCGAACGACTCGTTGAAGCGACACTCGCACAACTGGGCGGACTCGACATCGTCGTGTCGAACGCGGGCGTGTACGGTCCCAAGGGCGCGATTGAAAACGTGGATTGGGACGAGTGGGCGCAAGCGATTGCAATTAATTTGCTCGGCACAGTTTTGCTTTGTCGCGCAGTCGTGCCGCACCTGAAGCAGCAAAAGCATGGCAAGATCATCATTCTTTCCGGCGGCGGCGCGACCAAGCCGATGCCGAATCTCAGCGCGTACGCCGCATCGAAAGCCGGCGTCGTACGGTTTGGTGAAACACTCGCGGAAGAAGTGCGCGACTGGAACATTGACGTGAACTCGATCGCACCCGGCGCGCTCAACACGCGGTTGCTCGACGAAATCTTGCAAGCCGGACCCGAACAAGTTGGGCAGGCATTTTACGAACAATCGCGTAAACAAAAAGAGCAGGGCGGCACGCCGCTCGAACGCGGCGCAGCGTTGTGTGTGTTTCTCGCAACGCGCGCGAGCGACGGCATCACCGGCAAGTTGATTAGCGCGGTCTGGGATCCCTGGGAACAACTGCCACAGTATCGCGATGATTTGGCGCGCACGGATATTTACACGCTGCGGCGCATCGTGCCGAAAGAACGCGGCAAGGATTGGGGATAATTTCTATCCGCGAATTACGCGAATTTACGCGAAAAAATGACACTGGAGCATCGCAACTATAAATTTGGAATTCACCGCCGAGACGCCGAGGGCGCAGAGAAAAAACAAAAAAAATTCTGCGTTCTCTGTGTGCTCCGCGCCTCTGCGGTAAAAATTTCTGCAATGATTCGGCAACGGTGCTACGCTCTCGGAAAATTAGCGGAGATTCGCGTAATTCGGGGATAACTTGAGAACAGCAATGAACGTCGCAATTATCGGTTGTGGCTTGATCGGACAGAAACGCGCGCGCGCGTTGGCGGGCGCAAAACTCGTCGCGTGCGCGGACATTGCGCTGGAACGCGCCGAGTCGCTCGCGCGAACCGCGCCGGGCGCGCGTGCGTACTCCGATTGGCGCGCGGTAGTTGAACGCGCGGATGTGGACATCGTGATCGTCGCGACGACGAACAACTTGCTCGCCGAGATCACACTCGGCGCGGTGAACGCGGGCAAGCACGTGCTCGTCGAAAAACCGGCGGCGCGCCGCGCGGCGGAACTCGCGCCCGTTATAGACGCGGCGAAACAGAAACACGTTTGCGTGCGCGTCGGGTTCAACCATCGCTATCATCCGGCGTTTCGCAAGGCGCGCGAGATTTTTGAATCGGGTGCGCTCGGCGAAATGATGTTCGTGCGCGCGCGCTACGGACACGGCGGACGCATCGGCTACGACAAAGAGTGGCGCGCGAATCCGGACATTTCCGGCGGCGGGGAGTTGATTGACCAGGGCGTGCATCTGATTGATCTCGCGCGCTGGTTTCTCGGCGATTTCGTCGAGACGCAAGGTTTCGCGCACACGTACTTTTGGCAAATGCCAGTGGACGATAACGCGTTCATGCTTTTGAAAACCGCGCAACAACAGACCGCGTTCCTGCACGTTAGTTGCACCGAATGGAAAAATCTCTTTTCGTTTGAGATTTACGGTCACGATGCGAAACTCGACATCAGCGGTCTCGGCGGCAGTTACGGTGTCGAGCGGTTGGCGTTCTACAAAATGTTGCCGCAGATGGGTCCACCTGAAACGACGATCTGGGAATATCCGATGGGCGACGCGTCCTGGGAAAACGAATTCGTGGAATTCCTCGACGACATTCGTTTCGGGCGCGAACCCGCCGCGAATTTACGTGACGCGCGCGCGGCGCTGGAAATCGTCGAAGAAATTTATCGAAAATCCAAATAGCCATCCTCACCCCTCACTCCCTTTGCCCCCTCTCCCCTCTCCTGAAACTGAACTTCGTTTCAGGAGAGGGGAGAGGGGGTTGGGGGAGCGGGGTGAGGCGAATCTACTAATCCAAAATCACAAATCGAAAATCCAAAATGATCATCACGCGTAGTCCTCTGCGTATTTCGCTCGGCGGCGGCGGCACCGATCTGCCGTCGTACTATCGCGAGCATGGCGGCTTTTTGATCGCCGCCGCGATTGACAAGTACGTCTATGTCTCGGTCATTCGTCCGTTCGCGCCGGGCATCTTTCTCAAGTACTCCCAACTCGAAAAAGTCGAACAGATTGATCAGGTGCAACATCGCATCATCCGCGAATCGTTGCGTTTGCTCGATTTCAAAACGCCCCAAATTGAAATCACGACGCTCGCCGATATTCCCGCCGGCACCGGGCTGGGATCGTCAGGCAGTTTCACCGTCGCGTTGCTTCGCGCCTTGTTCGCGCATCGTCGTCGTCTCGTCCTGATGAGCGAGTTGGCGCGGCTCGCGTGTGAAATCGAAATCGAACGCTTGGGCGAGCCGGTCGGCAAGCAAGATCAGTACATCGCGGCATACGGCGGCATCACCTGTTTTCATTTCAACCCGGACGATTCGGTGAACGCCGCGCCGCTCAAAATCAGCATGGACACGCTGTTCGATTTGGAAGACAACCTGCTCTTGTTCTTTACCGGCTTTTCGCGCAGCGCGGGGAGCATTCTGCAAGATCAACAAAAACGCACGCAACAAGCCGATTCTAGCATGTTGCAAAATTTGCATTACGTCAAAGAACTAGGGTTGCAAACGCAACGCGTGCTCGAAGCGAATCATCCGGCAGAACTGGGTGAGATTATGCACACGCATTGGGAACACAAACGCAAACGTTCCGCTGGGATGAGCAATCCGCAAATTGACGAGTGGTACGACCTGGGTCGCAAGAACGGCGCGATTGGCGGCAAACTCGTCGGCGCAGGCGGCGGCGGCTTTTTGATGTTCTACGCCGAAGACCGCAAACGTCTGCGCCAAGCGATGGCGCACGCGGGCTTGGAAGAAGTGCGATTTCGTTTTGACTTTGAAGGAACCAAGGTGATGTTATCGTGATGTTGCCGGTCGCGATCCTTGCCGGCGGTCTCGCGACACGATTGCGACCGCTGACCGAAACGATTCCCAAGTCGTTGCTCGATGTGAACGGCGAACCATTCATCGCGCATCAGTTGCGACTGTTGCGTTCGCGCGGCGTCACACGCGTGGTCATCTGCGCCGGGTATCTCGGCGAGAGGATTCAGCAAGTCGTCGGCGATGGCGCGCACTGGGGAGTGCGCGCCGATTTTTCGTTTGACGGCGATCAACTGCGCGGCACTGCCGGCGCGTTGAAACGCGCGCTGCCCTTGCTCGGCAACGCGTTTTTCGTTTTGTACGGCGATTCGTATTTGCCGTGCGATTATCGCGCCGCGCAAACCGCGTTCGAAGCGAGCGGCAAACTCGCGTTGATGACGGTCTACCTGAATGCCGGACGTTGGGACAAGAGCAACGTCGAGTTTGCCGATGGACGCATTTTGGTGTACGATAAGCGCCATGCAACGCCACAAATGCGCCACATTGATTACGGTTTAGGTGTGTTGCGCGCGTCGGCGTTCGCCGATGTGCCGACGAACGAACCGTACGATCTCGCGACGCTGTATCAGAACTTGCTCGCGCGCGGCGAACTTGCCGGGTACGCGGTGGCGGAGCGTTTCTACGAAATCGGCTCGTTCGAGGGTTTGGAAGAAACGCGACACTATCTGGTGGAACAAGGAACAATCGCAATGAGTTTCACGAAACAATTTTTGGATGAAGCAATTGAAATTATTCAGCAATTAGATACGAACGCGATCGAGCGCGTCGCCGCGATGCTCGCCGATACGCGCGCGCGCGGCGGTCGCTTGTTCATCCTGGGTGTGGGTGGGAGCGCGGCGAACGCGTCGCACGCGGTCAACGATTTCCGCAAACTTGCCGCGCTCGAAACGTACGCGCCGACCGACAACGTGTCCGAACTCACTGCGCGCACGAACGACGAGGGCTGGGCAAGCGTGTTCGCCGAGTGGCTCAAGGTCAGCCGCCTGCGCCCCGACGACGCACTCCTAGTCTTTTCGGTTGGCGGCGGCGATCTCAAAAAAAATGTCAGCCCGAATTTGGTTAGCGCGTTAAAGTACGCCAAAGAGATCGGCGCGCGCGTCCTGGGAATTGTCGGGCGCGATGGCGGTTACACCGCGCAGGTTGCGGACGCGTGCGTGATCATTCCAACGGTGAATGCGGCGCACGTGACCCCGCACGCCGAAGCGTTTCAAGCCGTCGTGTGGCATTTGCTCGTCACGCATCCCGCGCTCAAAGCCGCGCCGACCAAGTGGGAATCGGTGCGATGACGCGCGCGGTATTTTTTGATCGCGATGGCGTGCTCAATCGCGCGATCGTGCGCGAGGGCAAGCCGCATCCGCCGGCGAATCTCGATCAATTGGAAATTCCTGGCGATGCGCGGGACGCGTTGCGCGCGTTGCGCGCGGCGGGATTTTTGCTGATCGGCGTGACGAATCAGCCGGACGTGGCGCGCGGAACGCAAACGCGCGCGATGGTCGAAGCGATCAACGCCGCGTTGCGCGCGCGTTTGCCGCTCGACGAAATTCGCGTGTGCTATCACGATGATGCGGACGCGTGCGAATGTCGCAAGCCCGCGCCGGGTTTGCTCGTCCAAGCCGCGCGTGAATACAACATTGATCTCGCCGCGAGTTTTATGATCGGCGACCGCTGGAAAGATGTACAAGCCGGACGCCGCGCCGGTTGTCGCACGATTCATCTCGACGGCAGATATGCGGAGACGTGGCGCGGCGCGTCTGCGGACGTGCGCGTGCAGTCACTCCGCGACGCGGCGGAGTGGATCATCATGACAAGTGGAGGCAACATCGGGATGAAAGCGATCAGTGATTTGCGCGTCAAAATATTTGCGGATGGCGCGGACAAGGCGGGGATGCTCGAAATGTATCGCCAGCCGTTCATCAAGGGGTTTACGACGAATCCGACGCTGATGCGTAAAGCCGGCATCGCGGATTACACCGCGTTCGCGCGCGATATGTTGCAGGCGATTCCAGATCGTCCGATTTCATTCGAAGTGTTCTCGGACGAGTTTGCGGAGATGGAACGCCAAGCGCGCTTGATCGCGCAGTGGGGCGCGAATGTCTACGTCAAAATTCCGGTGACGAACACGCGCCGCGAATCCGCGATTCCACTCATTCGTCGCTTGGCGGACGCGGGCATCCAGTTGAACGTCACCGCGATGATGACGCTCGCGCAAGTGCGCGACGTGAGCGCGGCGCTCGCGGGCGGCGCGCCGTCGTGCGTATCCGTGTTCGCCGGGCGCATCGCCGATACGGGACGCGACCCGGTGCCGATGATGGCGGCGGCGGTCGAACTCATCCGTCCGTACCCAAACGTCGAATTGATCTGGGCAAGCCCGCGCGAATTGCTCAACGTGTTTCATGCGGATGCGATCGGGTGTCACATCATCACCGTGACAAATGATATTCTCAAGAAACTGAATCTCGTCGGCAAAGACCTGGACGAGTATTCGCTCGATACCGTGAAAATGTTTTACGACGACGCCGCCAAGGTTGGCTATTCGTTGTGATCGCGTTGGCTGATCTACCGTCCGCGCCTGCCGGCAAAACCGGTTTTCCCTGGACGACTGGAAGCGTTCTGGGACACGGCGACGCGAATCTACCACGCATCAGCATCGTCACCCCGTCGTTCAATCAAGCCGCGTTCATCGAGGAAACGCTGCGTTCGGTGCTGTTGCAGAGTTATCCCAACTTGGAGTATATTGTCGTTGACGGCGGCAGTACCGATGGCTCGGTCGAGATCATTCGCCGATACGAACGTTGGTTGACCTGGTGGGTCAGTGAGCCGGATCGCGGGCAGGCGCACGCGCTCAACAAAGGATTCGCGCGCGCGACCGGCGACCTGGTTGCGTGGATCAATAGCGATGATCGTTATTTGCCGAACGCGTTCGCGCGGGTCGCGGAAACATTCCGGCAGAATCCGGCGGCAGGTCTCGTGTTCGGTAAAATCGAATTGCTGCTCGACGACCGCGCACAGGTGATCGGTTATCCGACGCGCGCGGAACGAATGCTCGACGAACTCGTGTTGCCGTACCAGCCGGCTTGTTTTTTTGCGCGAGCGGTTTTGCAACGCGTGGGCGCGTTGAACGAGGCGCTCGCGTACGCGCTCGATGCGGACTTGCTCGTGCGTGTGATGGCGAATGCCGATTGCATCGGTGTGCCGGACGCGCTTGCTTCATTCCGCGTCCAAGCCGCGAGCAAGACGAGCACCGCCGAAGCGAAATTCGCCGCCGAGTTGCTGGCGATTCTCGATGCAGTGCTCGCGCAGCGCGCGGCATATCCCAAGTGGCAAACGCGCGACGCGCGTGAACTGCAAAGCATTTTCTACCGTCGCGCCAGCAAGCATCTTTATATGGGCAATCGGTTTAGCGCGTCGTTGCGCTTGATCATCCTCGCGGCGCGACGAAACCCGCGTGCAACGTGGAGCATCGCGCAAGACGAAGGCATCGGTTGGTTGACGCGCCGCGCGTTGCCGCCGGGCATCTATCGCAAATTGAGTGCGTCCGTCCGCGCGCGAAATTAGTTTTTGGATTGGCTTGGTCTCTCGGATCGTGAAATGACACCCGTATCGGTTTCAGTGGTAATTCCCTGTTTCAACGTCGAACACACCATCGGGCTTGCGCTGGATTCGGTGGCGGCGCAGACGCGTCCGGTTTGCGAAGTGATTTGCGTAGACGATGCGAGTACGGATCATACGCGCCGTGTGATTGCAGATTGGCAGGCGCGCAATGCCGCAACGCCGGTGCGGGTTTTGCAAATGCCGCGCAACAGTGGACCGAGCGCGGCGCGCAACCTGGGATGGGACGCGGCGGTCGGCGAGTATATCGCGTTCCTCGACGCAGACGACGCGTGGCATCCGCAAAAAATCGCGGTGCAGTACGAGTGGATGCGCACGCATCCGCCAGTGGCGTTGAGCGGTCACACGCATCTCGTCGCGGAGCAGAGCGACCGCACCGCGTTGCCGATGTTGAGCGCGCCGCGCGCCTACACCATCGCGCGCGACGAGATTCTGATTTCAAATCCGTTCGTCACACCTTCGGTGATGCTCAAGCGCAGCTTGACCGAACGTTTCAATCCGCAGCGGCGGTACACCGAAGATTACTTGCTCTGGATGCAGATTTGCTTGGCGCAGCATATCGTCGTGCTTTTAGACTTGCCGCTCGTCATTGTGTCGCGCGGAGCCGGGCAATCCAAGTTGAGCCGGAATTATTTCCGGATGCGCGTGGGCGATGTTCAGAACTATTGGCAACTCTGGCGCGCCCATCAAATCGGTTTGTTCCGGATGATTTTCTTGATTCCCTTTTCGTTATTGAAATTCTTGCTGTTGTTGACGTTTCCCAGCACGCACGCGGCGATCAAGCGGCGATTGTACACGCAACCGTTGCCGGAAGAGGACTAGAGCGATTCACCGCGCGACATGACACTCGATCTCTCGATTTGCATCCTCACGCGCCAGGCGCGCGAGATTCTGCGCGATTGTTTGCGCTCGATTCCAGCCAACACGCACCGCGTCACGTACGAGATCATCGTCGTGGATAATGCGTCGAGCGATGGCACGCGCGAAATGTTGCGCGACGAATTTCCACGTGTGCGCGTCATCGCGAACGACCACAACGCCGGCTTTACGCGGGCGAGCAATCAGGCGATCCGGGCGAGCGTGGGGCGCTACGTGTTATTGCTGAACAACGATACGCTCATCCTACCCGACGCGTTTGAGCGTCTGATCGCCTTTGCCGACGCGCATCCCGCGATTGGAATCGTCAGTCCCAAGGTGCTAAACCGCGACGGCACGCTGCAGAAACAATGCCGGCGTAGCTATGCGACACCCTGGGATTTGTTCTGTTATTTTTCCGGTTTGGCGACGCGTTATCCACAAAGCCGCTTGTTCGGACGATACTTGATGACGTACATGGACGAGAATGTGACACACGCGGCGGACGCGGTGTCGGGATCGTGTATGCTCATCCGCCGCGCAGTGCTCGACCAAATCGGTTTGCTCGACGAACGATTTTTTGCGTACCAAGAGGACACGGATTTTTGTTTTCGCGCGCGGCAAGCCGGCTGGCACGTGTACTATTTTCATCAAGCGGAGATCATTCATTTTGGCGGACAAGGCGGTTCGCGCGTCGAGCCGTATCGCTCGATTATCGAATGGCACAAGTCGTACTTTCGTTACTATCGCAAGAATCTCGCGCGGCGATATTTTTTTCTGTTTAACTGGTTTTACTATCTGGTCATGCTTTTGAAACTCGCAACCGCGCTCGCCGTGAATTTCGTGCGCGCCGAAAAATTTGCCGGCAGCAAAAAGCCGTAAGCGGCGGATGGCAAATCGCGAATGGCGAATCGCAAATCGCGAATGGCGAATCGCAAATCCAAAATCCAATTTCCAAATTCTAAACTCCAACCATGCCTATCTCGCTTCGTTTGAACGAACACCGAACATTGCTCGTCGTCGTTGACCTGATCTTGGTCAACCTGACGACACTGTTCGCGTTTTGGATCATGGCGGTGCGCGCGGGGTGGCTCTTCGATTCGGCGTATGTATCGCGTCAGGTTGGCTGGTTTGTGTTTCTTTCGGCGTTGTGGGTGTCGTCCGCGTTTCTCAATGGATTCTATGATCCGCAACGCGTCACCAATCTGACGGCGGCGGCGACGGCATTGTTTCGTACCGTCGCGCTCATCATAATCGTTTATCTCTTCATCTACTTTTTTTCGGCAACGCCGGAGTACTTGCCGCGCGGGGTGGTCGGATACCAAGGCGCGGCGAGTTTCGTGTTGATTACGGCGTGGCGCGCGTTGTACGGTTATTACATTCAACGTCCAACTTTTGGACGCAAGGTCATCATTATCGGCGCGGGGTGGGCGGGGCAGACCATCGCCCAGGCGATTCAGCAGTACGCGCCGGCGCATTATCGTATCGTCGGATTCGTGGACGACGACCCGACCAAAGACACGCTCGGCGCGTCGCGCGATTTGGCGCGGCTCGTCAAGGAACACCAAGCGCCTGAAGTGATTCTCGCAATTTCGCACAACCTGACGACGACGCTGTTTCAGGCGCTGATGGATTGTAAAGAGCAAGGCGCACAGATCACATTGATGCCGGTATTGTATGAGCAACTCACCGGACAGATTCCGATCGAGCACATTGGCGACAATTGGAATGTTGCGTTGCCGCTCGAGTCGAAAGAGGCGAGCGGTTTCTACCCGTTCGCCAAACGCGCGTTTGACATCGTTGGCGCGTTGATTGGGTTGATCGTGTTATTGCCGTTCTTGCCTTTGGTCGCGCTCGCCATCTGGCTGGATTCGCCCGGACCGATTTTTTATACCCAGGTGCGCGTCGGCAAGGGCGGCAAGGTGTTCTATCCCATCAAGTTGCGCACGATGGTTGCGAATGCTGAACCGGATGGACACGCGCACCGCGCGCAAGTCAACGATCCGCGCGTCACGCGCGTGGGGCGCTGGCTTCGCAAGATGCGGCTCGACGAAATGCCGCAGTTGTTGAACGTGCTCCAGGGCGATATGAGCGCAGTGGGTCCGCGCCCCGAACGTCCCGAACATCTCGCCGAGTTGGACGCGGCGATTCCCTTTCATCGCTTACGCAACGCGGTCAAGCCCGGCATGGCGGGCTGGGCGGTCGTGAATTACGATTACATTGACAGCATTGAGGATGCGCGCATTCGTTTGCAATACGATTTGTATTACATCAAACATCAGTCGCTTGCGCTCGATGTCCTCATTCTCTTGCGGACGATGGGGCACATGTTCGCGTTGCGCGGACGCTAAACCAGGTAGTTTCGATGCGTGAATTGAGGATACGTTGAATTTATCAGAACCTTGGTTAAAGTTGACTCAAAAGATACCTTCTCAAGCGACGCTCTTTCTTTTTTTCTTTTCACTCTACCTGTTTAGCATGTCCGGCGCGATTGCGTACGGTGACGAGATAGAAAAATATCGCGTCGCCCAAAGCATCGTCGAACGGCAGGAATTTTCCTTTCGTCCAACTGCTGTTCGCAACATCGCGGGCGTCGAGGGTCGGACGTTTTCGCTGTACGAACTAGGGCAGACTCTGTTGCAAGTTCCGTTTTATGCGGCGGGCAAGTTCCTGAACACGTATTTTCCAACGGCAGACCCCAATCAACTTGAGATGCTCGTCGTCGGATTCTTGAATCCACTACTCTCGGCGTTGGCGTGTGTCATCGTTTTTGAAACAAGCCGCGTGATCGGTTTCCGCGCGCGTACCGCATTGACACTCGCAGTCATGTACGGACTGGCTTCGATGGCTATGCCCTACGCGCGGAGCTATACGCGCGAGCCGTTGCTCGCCTTGACCTTGTTGCTTGCCGTCGGGGCACTTTTTCAGTTTGAAAAGACGCGCGCGTACAGTTGGTTGTCCATAGCAGGGCTTGCCGCCGGTTACCTGGTTTTTTCAAAATTCATTCACGCCATCGTCTTGCCGTTTTTATTGATCTACGCCGCGCTTGCCGCGCAACGCGTCTATCGCGCGGCGCACCTGAATATCGCGGCGGTGCGCCAAAAGATGGGCATTGCCATCTTGGTGTTCCTGTCGCCGATCCTCGTGTTTCTGGTCGTTCAGGCGATCTATTCTTTCGCGCGCTTTGGTTCGGTTCTGGTTGGCTACAGCACCAAAGTCAATCCGCTGGAATGGATTCTGTTTCTGATCGTGCAAAGTCAACCGCACATCGCCACCCTCGGCTTGCTTTTTTCGCCGGAGAAAAGTTTCTTTCTCTACAATCCGTTGGCATTGCTGTGTTTCTTGAGTATGCCGTTATGGTGGCAACAGCACAAGCCCCAGGCATTCTTGATCCTTGCTCTGGTGAGCATTGAATTTCTCGCAGTCATCACGCGCCCAGATTGGGATGGTGGAACGTGGTGGGGACCACGTTATCTCGTGCAACTCACGCCTCTGCTGATCCTCTCGCTCGGTTTCTTGCTCGAGTCGCCGCGCGTTGCCGCGTCACACTTTTGGCGCTGGAGCGTGCGCGCGTTGTTTGGCTTGAGCGTCGGAATTCAGATGCTTGGCGTCGTGAGCAACGAACGCGATTTTCTTGACGTGACGGGCGAAGGCATTACCGTGCTCGGTCAACTAGACCTGCTCCGGTATGGCGCGTTGGATTCCCTATTTATTTATCTACTCCCGACCGGCTCGCCGGTTAATATCAATCCAGCTAGTCTTGCCCTGGGATTAGGGTTGCTCGCGCTGGGTGCGATTCTGTATTATCAATGGACGCGCGACAACATTCGAGCAGATGCGCCGCGCCTATCCAGTCTCGCGCTGATTGTCATCGTGCTTGCGGTCGAACTGGGTGCGCTGCTGATCTGGTTGGTCGCGCCGTATTCGCGCATCCTCGCCGCCAAAGCGAACACGCGTTTTGTCGCGGCGGAACGATTAGCAGAGGCGGGTCGTGTGTGCGAGGCACGCGTAATGTACCGCTTGGCGCTAGATCACGGTACGACGTTGCAGCGCCAAGCCATTATTCGATATGAGCAAATTCAGGTACGCGGGCAAGGAATTGTCCTCACGACCGACGACTTGATGAGTGGGATCGAAATGTCGAACGGCGCTTTCCCGGAGAAAGATTACGTCACCGCGCTGACGCCTGAAGGTACACTCCGATTGAACATTCCCGGCGAGCGAGACGCGACGATTATGCTGGTCTCGACTCCAATCCAAGTGACGCCCAACACGCGGTACGAACTCTCTGGTTGGTGGAAAATGCTGAACGTGTATGGCACGCACTATGCCTCGATCGCGCTATACCAGGATAACGGCAACTGGCAACACGGTAAGACCACCGACATCGCATCGCTCGATGAAACGCACGGCTGGCAACCGTTTCAGTACATCATCACCACCCTGCCCACTACTCAACGTCTGATGGTTAAGGTTGCACTGTGGCAAACCTACGGCACCGTCTGGGTGGATGATGTACGCCTCGTCGCCAATCCCAACCCTGCGCCCGCGTGCAAGTAAATATCTCCCCGCTTGGCGCGGCGTCAAACTGTGCTATAATCCCCCGCAATGGACGCGATCCTCACACACGAAAACGCCGACCTCGACGCGCTGGCGTCGCTCCTCGGCGCGCGCAAGTTGTATCCCGATGCGCTCGCCGTTTTGCCGCGTCGCTTGAATGCCAACGTGCGCGATTTCTGCGCGCTCTACGGCGAGGCGCTCAAGTTCGTTCATCCTGAAGATTTGGCGCGGCAACACTGGCGCGAAATCCTCGTTGTGGATACACAAGGCATTCCCTCCGCGCGCGGGTTGCATCGCGACACGCGCATTCATTTCGTGGATCATCACCCACTCGCGCGCGCGCTCACACCGGCGATGACGTATGCCGGCGGACTTGCCGGCGCGACGACGACGCTGTTCGTCGAGCAGATTCAAGAAAAAGAAATCGCGCTGACCCCGCTTGAAGCGTCGCTCTTGATGCTGGGAATTTACGAAGACACCGGGTCGCTGGTCTACACGACGACGACGGCGCGCGACGCGCGCGCGGTCGCGTGGCTTCTCGATCAGGGCGCCGATCTGGCTATCGTCAACGATTTTTTGCGGCATCCACTCACCCCCGCGCAACGCAAACTGTATCAGCAATTGATCGAATGCATCGAAACGCGCCACATCGCCGGACACGCGATCGCGCTGGCGGTCGCGCGCACGGACGAGTACGTCGAAGAAATTTCCACGCTCGCGCACCAACTGCGCGAGTTGTACGATCCTGCCGCGCTCTTCGTCCTCGCGCAAATGGACGACCACATCCAACTCGTCGCGCGTTCGGATGTCGAAGCGATTGACGTTGCCGGCATCGCCGAACAATTCGGCGGCGGCGGTCACGCCAAAGCCGCCGCGGCGTTGATTCGCGGCGCGACGCTGCGCGGCGTGAAAACGAAATTGTTCAAACTGCTCAAGGCGACGATCAAGCCCGCGATTACGGTGCGCGAGTTGATGTCGTTTGGCGTGCGCACGCTGGAACCGACCGCGACCATCGCGCAAGCCGACGAGATGATGCACCGCTATGGGCATGAGGGGTTTCCAGTCGCGCGCCAAGGCAAACTGCTCGGCGTGGTCACGCGGCGCGACGTGGACCGCGCGCTGCATCATCAGCTCGCGCACGCGCCGATCAAAACGTTGATGCGTAAACCGGTCTTTGTGACGCCCGACGATTCGGTCGAATCGTTGCGCGCGGTGATGATCGAATCCGACCTGGGTCAGGTGCCGGTCGTCAACGCGACGCATAAAAAAATTCTCGGCATCGTCACGCGCACCGATCTGATCAAACCGTTCGGCGCGACGCGGGCGACGCGCGCGGCGGAAATGACCGCGCGGCTCGAACGCTGGTTGCCACCGGAACTCCTCGCACTGATTCGCGACGCGGGCAACGCCGCGCAAGAGTTGGGGTATAGTCTTTATGTCGTCGGCGGATTCGTCCGCGATCTCTTGTTGAACCAGCCGAACCTCGACCTCGACCTCGTCGTCGAAGGCGACGCGATCACGCTCGCGCGGCATCTCGCCAAACAACGCGGCGGGCGGGTTCACGCGCACACGCGCTTTGGCACCGCCAAATGGATCGTCAAAGAAAAGAAAGAGGACAGTGGCGCGCGGAAAGAAAAATCGCTCCTCGCGCATCTTTCCTCGCTCGACTTTACCACCGCGCGCACGGAATTTTACGCGCATCCCTCCGCATTGCCCGAAGTCGAACGCAGTTCGATCAAGCAGGATTTGCGTCGCCGCGATTTTACGATCAACACGCTCGCGATTTGCCTCGACGCGCAACGGTTTGGACAACTGCTCGATCCGTTCGGCGGCGAGCAAGATTTGCAACGCGGCTGGGTGCGCGTGCTGCACAGTCTGAGTTTTATCGAAGACCCCACGCGCATTTTGCGCGCGGCGCGTTTTGAGCAACGTTTTGGCTTCAAGATCGAAACACGCACCGCGCAGTTGATCGGCGACGCGCTCGAAATGTTGGAGCGCGTCAGCGGCGAACGCATCCGCCACGAACTCGAATTGATTTTCCGCGAAACCGAGCCGGAAAAGGCGATGGCGCGCTTGGGCGATCTCGGCGTGTTGCGCGCGATTTTTCCGCGTCTCGCGTTCGGCGATTGGCACATCGGCAAATTCCGGTCCGCGCGCGCGGCGCAACTCGCGCCGTTGACGTACCTCGCGTTGCTCGCCTACGATTTGACGCAAGCCGACGCCGCCGCGTTCGCCAAGCGGCTCAAGTTGAAAAAATCCGAAACTGAGACGATTCATCAAGTGCTCGCGTTGCGCGCCGAAGCGCACGCGCCGCTGTGCGCCGACACGCTCACGCCGAGCGCGCTGTACCACTTGCTCGCCGATTACGCGGATGACGCGCTCGCGATCTTTGCCGTCGCCACGGACGACGCGCGCGTGCGCGAACGCGTCGCGGTGTTCCGCGAACGTCTGCGCGACCTCGCGCCCGAATTGACCGGCGATGATTTGAAACGAATGGGCATTCCGCCCGGACCGCAATATCGCGAGATTCTCACGCGTCTCCGTGACGCGCGGCTTGACGGGGTGATCGCGACGCGCGCCGAAGAAGAACAATGGGTGCGCCAATTGGCAAATTGAAAATTTACCCGACGGGGGAAAATATGACACAGAAATTTCTGATTGTCTCGAATAATAAAACGTTGACGAGCATGGTGCAAAAAGCGCTCGGC
This sequence comes from Chloroflexota bacterium, assembly GCA_016219275.1. NCBI lineage: Bacteria > Bacillati > Chloroflexota > Chloroflexota bacterium. Next base: position 16,166 of record JACRBM010000065.1, on the reverse strand, counting down.
GATGATAATCATGCGGCAATCTGCGCTGAGGATGGTTTGGAAGCCGTGGATATGGCGTTGGATCGCAAACCCGCGGCGGTCTTTCTCGATGTGAAACTCACCCATCTGACCGGCTTGGAAGTGGCGCGCGCGTTACGCGCCATTACGCCCACCGCGCAAATGCCGATCATTTTTCTTGCCGACAATCCGGCGGACGCGCGCAAGGTGGCGGACGCGCGCTTGCCGTACACCGATTGTCTCGTCGCGCCGTTCGACGCGGCGCAGATTCGCCGGTGCGCCGCCGACGCGCCGAACGGCGCGCCAAACGGCAGAGCGCGTCCCGAAGCCGAGAACACGTGGATGATCGCGCTCCTTGATCCTTTGACGGGGCTGTACCATCGGCGCTATTTCCTACATCGTCTCGCGTACGAAGCGGCGCGCAGCGCGCGCTATCGCGCGCCGTTGGCGTTGTTGCTCGTGGATATTGACAACCTTAATGAAATCAACCAGCATTATGGCATCGTCACTGGCGACGCGGTGCTCATGGAAGCGGCAGAGACGCTCCGGCAGCTCACGCGCGCGAGCGACCTGGTGGGGCGGTGCGACACCCAGGATTTTGGCGTGCTCGCGCCGCAGGTGGATGAACAAGGCGCGTGCGAACTTGCTGCCCGCATCAGCGGGGTAATTTCCGCGCATCACTTTGTTCATGCGAAATTGGATTTGCACGTCACGGTGAGCATCGGCGTGGTGTACGTGCCCGGCGATGACCTGACGGTGAATCTCGCGTTGTTGGGGCGCGCGGAGAACGCTTTGCAAAACGCCAAACGCGCCGGCAAAAATCGTGTGGAGGTGGGTTGATGATTTCCGAAAGCCAACTGTACGCCGATCGGTTGCGCGCCGCGCGCGCCCAAATTTGGAAAACGCTGGATGGGTTGCGCGACGACGCGCTCAATTGGCATCCGACGCCGGACGCGAGCAACTCGTTGTTCGCGCTGGCGACGCACTGCTTGGGCGCGGAGCGGCGCTGGATTCACCAGGTTGTCGGCGGACGCACGATTGTGCGCGACCGCGACGCCGAGTTCCGCGCGCTCGCAGAAAACCTCGCGACGCTTGAAACGACTTATGCCGATGTCGCGCTGGAAACCGAGCGCGTGCTGAACGATTTGACGCTCGAGGCGATGGCGGCGTTGAAGAATGACGGCAGGAATGAGTACTCGGCACGCTGGTGCATTCTGCACGTCGTCGAACATTACAGCGAACACATCGGACAAATGGCGTTGACGCGCCAGTTGTGGGAGAATCGCAACGCGCGTTTGAATGAGATATGAAATTGGAAGTTAGAAATTAGAAATTGGAGAGTGGAGGGTGGCGATGAGCGAGGAGAAACCGCCGGAATTCGATTTGACGCAAGAGTTACAGCAACTGGGCGAGCGATTGAAAACCTTGTTGCGTGTTGCGCGCGATCATCCGCAGACCCAGGATTTCGAACGACAGGTCAAACAAGCGATGCGCGACCTGGGCGACCACGTTGACCGCGCGATGGCGAGCGCGAAACAAGATGAACGGGTCAAGAGCGCGGAAGAACACATCAAGCAAGCCGCGCAATCCATCAAGGACGGTGGCGCGAAAGAGGACATCGAACGCGGACTGGCGAAAGGCGTGCGCGCGCTCAATGAACAGATTCAACGCGTGATCGAAGACGCGCAAAAGCCAAGTCAAAAGTAAAAAGCGTCAAGTAGAATTGCGCTTGTCATTGCGAGGGCGGTTTGTGCCCGAAGCAATCCCCCATTTGCTTGTTGGAGATGGCTTCGCCGCTCTGCGGCTCGCAATGACAATTGGGCTCTAACTTCGCCGCGCGAAAAACATCGCGGCGTTTTTCTTTGCAATTATCGCGAATCGTGGTAGAATAATCGCACACTTGTTCTTGTTCACGCATTTTTTATTCTAGAAAGTTCCCCTCATGCCCCGCATCTATGTTGCGCTCGACACCGAAACGACCGGCTTGCAACCCGACCGTGACGCGATTATCGAAATTGGCGCGGTCAAATTTCGCGGCGACGACGCGCTCGACACATGGTCGTCGTTCATCAACCCTGGACGCGCGCTCCCGCGCAAAATCGAACGCCTCACCGGCATTTCCGCGCGCGACGTGGAACGCGCGCCGTCGCTGTTCACCGTGATGCCCACACTCAAACGCTTTGTCGGCGACAACCCGGTCGTCGGGCACAACATCGCGTTCGACCTGGGCTTTCTCCAACGCGGCGGCTTTGCCGCGAGCGCCGCGCTCGACACCTACGAACTCGCGTGCATCCTGATGCCGTACGCGTCGCGTTACACGCTCGGCAAGTTGATGGAAGAATTCCACATCGCGTTTCCGACGAAACACCGCGCGCTCGCGGACGCGCAAGCTGTCCAGGCATTGTTCAACGCGTTGCTCGAACGCGCCGGGCGGCTCGACCAAAAAGTGATTCAAGAGATCGCGCGACTCGGCGACAAGTCGGACTGGGCGTTGAAATTCGCGTTCCAGGATTTGTTGCGCGATCACGCGCGCACCGCGTTCAGCGGCGGCTCGATTGGCGCGCAGTTAATGGCAAAGGGCGGACTCGGCGACGAGACCCTGGGACTACTTTTCTCGCGCGACACGAAAGAGCAACCGCTCAAACCCAAGGTACATCAAGACCCGCTCGACGTGGACGCGCTGGCGGGCTTGCTCGAACCCGACGGTGCGTTCGCACAACGCTTTCCCGAGTACGAGCATCGTCCGCAACAAGTTGAAATGCTCCGCGCGGTCGCGCACGCGTTCAACACCGGCGCAACGGTCTTGGTCGAGGCGGGCACCGGCACCGGCAAATCGCTCGCGTACTTACTTCCCGCGATTTACTGGGCGGCGCAAAATAATCAACGCGTCGTCGTCTCGACGAACACGATCAATTTGCAAGACCAACTTTTCGATAAAGACATTCCCGACCTGCGCCAGGTTCTGCCGGTCGAATTCAAAGCCGCGTTGCTCAAAGGTCGTTCGAATTATATCTGTCGTCGCCGGCTCGACGCGCTGCGCAAGAGCGACAAGTTGTCGAACGACGAAGTGCGCGTGCTTGCCAAAGTGCTCGCGTGGCTGCCTTCGACGACGACCGGCGACAGCGCCGAGTTGCGTTTGATGGGCAGCGAGAACGCGGTCTGGTCGCGCTTGTCATCCGACCAGGATCACTGCGAGCCGACGCATTGCAATCTGCGGCAAGAGAACAAGTGCTTTTTCTATCGCGCGCGCGACAAGGCGGAGAGCGCGCATCTCATCATCGTCAATCACGCGCTCTTGCTTTCGGATATGGCGACCGAGAATCGCGTGTTGCCGGAGTACAAGTATCTTGTCGTGGACGAGGCGCATCACCTCGAAACCCAGGCGACGAACGCACTCGCGTTCGAGGCGTCGCGCGCGAGTCTGGAAGCGATGTTGCGCGGACTCGCGCACGAACGCGGCGGTTTGCTCGGAGGGCTTGCCGGGGCGTTACGTAATTCGGACGCGCCGCCGAACATCAAGCGCGAAGCGCAAGCGATTTTCACCGATGTCGCGCAGGATATTGATCGCGCGTTGCGCGGCGTGTACGAATTTTTTGTCGCGCTCGAACAGTTCATCAACGCGCAAGAGCAATTGCCTGGCGAGAGCGAGAGCAGTTATGATCGTCAGTTGCGACTCACGGCGACGCGGCGCGCGCAACCGGCGTGGAGCGCGATTGAAATCGCGTGGGACACGTTCGGCGCGATGTTGCTCAAGGTGCGCGACGGACTAGACAAAATTTACAACGCGTGGGACGACCTCGACGAATTTGAAATCTCAGGTTTTCCTGAATTGCAAAACGAGTTGTCGTTCGCGATGCGGCGCGTGAGCGAAACGCGCGGCGCGGTCGAATCGCTCATCACCAAATCGAATGCGAATTCGATTTACTGGTTCAACATCAAACGCAACGACGGCGATATTTCGTTGCACGTCGCGCCGCTGTACGTCGGCGACCTGTTGCAGAAAAATTTGTTCGCCGGTCGCGCCGCGACGATTCTCACGTCCGCGACGTTGTGTGTGGACAAGAATTTCGCGCACATCAAATCGCGTTTGGGGCTGGGCGATTTGGCGGACGAACTCGCGGTCGGCTCGCCGTTCGACTACAAGCAATCCGCGCTGATCTTTGTGCCGACCGATGTGCCGGAACCGGCGCAACCTGGTTATCAAAAATCGGTCGAAGCGTCACTCGTCGAGTTGTTCAAAGCGACCCAGGGTCGTGCGCTCGCATTGTTCACGTCGCTCTCGCAGTTGAACACGACGTACCGCGCGATCTCGCGTCCGCTCGAAGAAGAGGGCATCGTCGTGCTCGCGCAAAATCTCGACGGCTCGCGGCGGCAGGTGCTTGAAACGTTCAAGACGCAGGCGCGCACGGTATTGCTGGGGACGCGCTCGTTTTGGGAAGGCGTGGACGTGGCGGGCGAGGCGTTGTCGTGTCTGGTGATCGCGCGCTTGCCGTTCAGCGTGCCGAGCGATCCGATCTTTGCGGCGCGCAGTGAAACGTTCGACGATGCGTTCGCGCAGTACGCGGTGCCCGAAGCGGTGTTGCGTTTTCGGCAAGGGTTCGGGCGTTTGATTCGCACGAAAACGGATCGCGGTGTCGTCGTCGTGTTGGACAAGCGCGTGCTGACGAAAAATTACGGACGCATCTTTCTCGAATCGTTGCCGTCGGTGTCGTTGTATCGCGGACCGATTGCCGAACTGCCCAAGTTGGCGAGCAAGTGGATTGACGGCGAGGAGAGTGCGGGCGAGGAGTAGGTCAAGTCTTTCTTCCAAGTCCAAAGTGGACATTTACGATGACGCTTCTGTCGCAACTAGAATGCCGAGGTGCAGATTGGAAAAGCATGGTGACAAAAGATATGGGTTCATTGGGTGGAGGGAATTCCATAATACGCGTCTAGAACTTCTTAACGAGCTAAATCGAGCCAAAGGTTATAATGTTTCTCGTCCCATTCATACTGAACACGGAAATGCGGGCGAAGCAGCACTACGCAAATGGTTTTCAGTCTTTCTTCCCAAGAAGTATGGAGTAACTTCAGGATATATAATTCCGGATGTGCTAGCAAGGAATGACAAATTATATCATTTTGATATTTTGATCTACGATAAACTAAACTCTCCAATTCTTTGGGATGACGGAAACTATGATAATTCTGGACAAGGTAGGAAACAAGCAATCCCTGCCAAGTACGTTCATGCGGCGTTTGAAGTAAAAGCAAGTCTCAACGGGAAAACTGCAGAAGATGCAATTAGCAAACTGAGCCAATTCAATGACCTTACTGGCTACTTGCCAGTTAACTTTTCGTGCGGTGTTATTTTCTTCGACCTTGATAGTACACTCATAAACAAACAAACTATCTTGCCAAATTTGATTCCGTGTGACCCAATAATAGGTTATTGGGGTGGAGTTATTCTACATTGCTCGTTGGATGAAGAAATGACTGGTATTGTCCAACTCTTAAATCGTACCGAAATCATGAGCGAGGCAAAAGAGTCTGACAACCCTATCGCCAAGAACATAGACGACCTGAACATTCATCGAGATGCAAATGGAAATGTGAGCATAACTGAAAAAGGTGCAGGTGTCATGGCAATTGCTGGTCCTGACCAAATGTGGCATTTTAGTAAACAATACATGGTTTCTAGCCATAATGATCAAAACGGTTTAATGCTTTCTTGGTCTCACAATGGTTTTGCAAGATTTGCTCTTGATTTACTGTCGCGGCTAGAAGGTGTTTCCCCTGCCAAAAATGGCCAGTATATTTTCGGGCAGGTATTCGATACGATCCGGTGAGTGTGCCACCCAGTGCCTTGATCTAACATTGCGACGGCTAGGATTATATCTACATCATCTGTATAACGAAACACGCGCAGAGAGCTTTTTCTCTGCGCGCGTTTATGCTTTTTGGCGGTAAAGTTTTCTATCCCACACTCGGCGCGTCTTCCACCTGCCACACTAGGATCGGATCTTTTTTGCCGCGCGTGCGGAGCGAGTGAATGTGCTCCGTATTCCACTCTTTCCCAATCTGCTCGCGCGTCTCGGTGCTGATGAGCACTTGTCCCGGCGCAGCCAGCGCGGTGATGCGCTCGGATAGCGTCACCACATCGCCAACGACCGAGTACTCGGTTTGCAAACTGCTCAATTGCCCCACGACGACCGCGCCAGTCGCGAGACCAATCGCCGCGCCAATCTCTTGCTCCTCTGTTGTTTCCGGATTGCGCTCACGCATCTGTTGCTGAATCGCGAACGCGGCTTGGAGCGCGCGCGTCGCGTGATCGGGTTGCGCGAGCGGAAAATTCCACGTCGCGATTACCGTGTTGCCAATCTGGCTCGTCACCGCGCCGCCGAGCCGGAAAATCGTTTCGACGATCAACGCGTTGTGACGGTCGAGCAGTTCGATCACCGTTTCCGGCGCGGTCGCTTCGGAAAGCGTCGCGATGCCGCGCAACGTCGCGCACATCACTGTCACCTCGCGTCGCCCGCCGGCGAGCGAAAGTGCGCCCTGGGCGTACAGGTCAATTACTTGCGACACGGATTCCGGCGCGATGCGTCCCTGGAAAATTCGGCTGATGAACGCGCGCGTGCGTTCCTCGGAAAAATAGCGGTACGTCACGGCGAGCATGTACGTGACGACGAGCGCGATGCCGGCGTACAGTGGCGTGATGATGACGCCCGCCTCCGCGCGCACGGAGGCGTACAACAAGTACGCCGCGAGAATGCCGATGCTGAACACCGCGCCGTACAGCCACGGCATGCGCGGCAGCGTGACGCCGGCAAAGATGGCAATCACGAGCACCGCGGCAATCTGCCACGTGCGATCTTCCTCGCGCAAATAGTTGCCGCTCAACAACGTTTCTATCGCGTCCGCCTGAATCTGCACGTTGTAGACCCGATTGCTCTCCACGCCGGCGGGTACGGCGTACGTTTCGTTGATCGCACGTGTCATCGGACCAACGAGCACAATCTTGTCGCGCAGTTGCGAGTAATCGGCTTTGCCTTGCATAATGTCCGCGTACGAAATAATCTTGATCGCATCGCGCCGGCTAAAGCTGATGAGCACTTGTCCCCGCGCGTCCACGGGCACGCGCTTGTCGCCAACGCGCACGCCGTCTTGCGCGAGTTCGACGGTCGGTTCGCGTCCCTCGAATAGCGCGACGGCGGCGAGCGCGAGCGCGGGATAGCGTTGCCCTGGCACATCTATCGCGAGTGGCACACGACGCACCACGCCATCGGCATCGGGGTACAGCGCGCCGTGGGCGAGAATGGTGTTGGGTGTGCGGAGCGTTGGCGCAGGTGTGACAATCGAATCGAACGCCGGGAACGGACTCGTTTCCGACGGCAAGCGCGTCGCTTCGACGCCGAGGACGGGTTGGACCACTTTTCCCGCGCGGCTCAACATCGCCGCGAGTAGATCATCGTCCAACGCCGCGCCGATGTCGGGCAACACCATATCGAGCACGATGACGCGCGGTTGAAAGCGCGCGAGGATGCCGACAAAACCGCGTTGGGTGATGCGTTCGAGGGGCCAACCGTACGTGTCCGCGGTCTCGTCGTCCACCGCGATCAAAACGACATTGCCGCTTGTCGGGCGCGGACGGTAGAACCAGTCGGCGAGTCCGGCTTCAAACGGTTTGAGCGCGCCGAGCGAGAGGATGCCCGCAATCAGCAAGCCGATGAGGAGACCCATCGCCGCGCCGACTTGGAAACGCCGAATACCGCGCGGACTAAACGCGCGACGCCACAATTTTCTGAACAAGGTGGAGAACTGGGATGAGGTTTGCACAAGTGTCTCGCTTGCGAAATGGATTCGCGTGAACATTCTAACACGGGTTGACCGATTTGCAAAGAGCAGAACAGAATTTGTGTTCCGTGTGATGCGGGCGAACTGCCCGCGCGACATGCCGTTGACACTCGCTTGCGTGAATGCTATACTTTCGACACGGCGGTCGTAGTGTGCGCAACCATTGCCGCCGACCATCCAAAGATCAAACCCCAAGGAGGTTTCGCGATGTTAAGCAAGACGATCCAGGACACGCTCAACGAGCAAATCAAAAACGAGTTTTACTCGGCTTATCTTTATCTCGCGATGTCGGCATATTTCGAATCGCTGAATATGCCCGGCTCGGCGAAATGGATGCGCGCGCAGTACGACGAAGAACGCCTGCACGCGCTCAAGTTGTACGATTACGTGAACGACCGCAACGGTCGCGTGCAACTCAAGACGCTCGATCAGCCCACGTTCGAGTGGGCGTCGCCGGTCGCCGCGTGGGAGAACGTGGTGGAGCACGAACGAAAAGTGACGTCGTCTATTCACAATCTCTACGCGCTCGCCGGCAAGGAGAATGATTACGCGACCCAGTCCATGCTCAAGTGGTTTATTGACGAGCAGGTCGAGGAGGAAAAGAATGCCGTGTTGATGCTCGAGCGCTTCCGCATGGCGGGCAGCCAACCTGGCACGTTGCTGTTGTTCGACGGACATTTCACCAAGCGCGGCGAATAATCTTCGAGCGCGATGCTCTCCCTCTCTGCATGTGTCACGCGCGGAGAGGGAGATGCTTTTTGCGTAGAAAAACCTTGCGAAGGTTGATCAGAAACGCGTCTCTGGTTTGGCTGGCTAAACCTTCGCAAGGTTGATGGACTACTCAAGGTTTCGAATGAATCCTCACGATGAACTGGGAACGATTCTCGCGCGGTGGTCGCCGGTCGGTCGTTCGGGTCTACTCCCTGCGTTGATCGAGGCGCAAGAGCTGTACGGCTGGCTCTCCGCAGAAACCATCACGCGCGTGGCGGCCGGGCTTGATGTGCCGCTCGCCGATGCGTACGGCGTCGCGGATTTTTACGCGCACCTGTACACGCACCCGGTTGGCAAGATCATTGTTCGCGTGTGTGACGACGTGCCGTGCTATCTGGCTGGCAGCGAACGCGTGATTGCTGCGCTCGAAGATAAACTCAAGATTCGCGTCGGCGAGACGACACCCGATGGCGCGGTCACGCTCGAAGTGGTACCGTGCCTGGGTCACTGCGACCACGCGCCGGTCGTGATGGCGGGCGAGCAAGTGCATGAGGACGTGCGTGAAAATTCGCTTTCAAAAATTCTCGACGACAGTTGAAGTAGGGGAGCGGGGGAGCGGGGGAGCATGGGAGATTTTTTGCACCCCTGCACCCCTGCGCCTCTGCTCCACCGCACTCGCGCTGCGACAAATCCAATGTTAGAAACGAAACTCGTCACCTCCAACCTGGGTCTGGTCAACCCCGCGAGCATGGACGATTACCTCGCACGCGGCGGCTATCGCGCGCTCACGCGCGTCGTGCGCGAAGGACTCGTCGCCGAAATTGTAGACGCGTTGAAATCGTCCGGCTTGATCGGGCGCGGCGGCGCGGCGTTTCCGACCGGGCTAAAACGCGAACTCGCGATGAAGGCGGAACTCACGCAACCGTATCCTGCCCCGACGAATGTGCCCGCGCCGTACCGCCACTCGTCCGCGTTCGTCGTGTGCAACGCGGACGAATCGGAAACGGGCACGTTCAAGGATCGCGTGCTGATGGAGGGCGATCCGTTTCGCATCATCGAGGGAATGACGATCACCGCGTTCATCACGTGTGCGACGAATGGATTTATCTATTTGCGCGGCGAGTACCCGCTTGCGTACGAACGCTTGTCGCGCGCACTCGACGTGGCGCGGCAACGCGGCTATCTCGGCGAAAGAATATTGCGCGATGATTTCGACTTCCACATCGAGATTCGGCGCGGCGCGGGCGCGTACATTTGCGGCGAAGAGACCGCACTCTTTGAATCCATCGAAGGCAAACGCGGCGAGCCGCGCGTCAAGCCGCCGTTCCCCACCGACCAGGGATTGTTCAATCGTCCGACCGTCATCAACAACGTCGAGACGTTCGCCAACATTCCGTTCATCGCGCTCGCAGGCGCGGATGCGTATCGTAAATTTGGTACGGCAAAATCGCCCGGCACGCGCATCGTGTGCGTCAGTGGGCACGTTCAAAAACCAGGCGCGTACGAAATCGCGATGGGCGTGTCCTTGCGCGACGTGATCGAAAATCTCGCAGGCGGATTGCGCCCAGGGCGCGCGCTCAAAGCGATTTTGATCGGCGGCGCGGCGGGCGTATTCCTGCGTCCCGATGAAATTGATGTGCCGCTCGATTTCCAATCGCTCGCGGCAATCGGCGCGACGTTGGGTTCGGGCGCGATCATGGCGCTCGACGACACCGCCGAGATGCGCGGCGTACTCAAACGTCTGGCGCGATTCTTTCGCGACGAGTCGTGCGGGAAATGTTTTCCGTGCCAGCTCGGAACGCAGCGGCAGTACGAAATCATCGCGCGCGAAGGAGAGACATTCGCGGAGCGTGCAACGTCTCTCCTCCGCGAACTGGGCGCGACGATGCGCGACGCGTCGTTGTGCGGGCTGGGACAAACCGCGTCGTCTGCCATCGTCAGCGCGTTCGAGAAGGGTCTGGTCTAACCGATGTCGCCGTCCAATCCGACGATGACGTTTTTATTCACGGACATCGAAGGGAGCACCAAACTCTGGGAGCAACATCCCGACGCGATGCAAGCCGCGCTCGCGCGTCACGACGCGCTCTTGCGCGGCATCATCACCGAAAACCAGGGCGCGGTGTTCAAGACGATGGGCGACGCGTTCTATGCCGTGTTCTCTAGCGCGCCCAACGCGATGACCGCCGCGCTCGCAATGCAACGCGCGTTGCGCGAAACCGACTGGGGCGAGATCGGCGCGCTCAAAATCCGCATCGCGATTCACGTCGGCACGGTCGAAGCGCGCGAAGGCGATTACTTTGGACCGCCGCTCAATCGCGTCGCGCGGTTGCTTTCAGCGGCGCACGGCGGACAAATCCTGATGTCGCTCGCCGTGTGCGAACTCGTGCGCGATCAATTGCCGGCGGGCGTCAGCGTGCGCGACCTGGGTGAGCATCGGCTCAAAGACCTCGTGCGCCCAGAGCGAATATTCCAACTCGTCGTCCACGGATTGCCGGCGGATTTTCCGGCGTTGCGTTCGCTCGACATGCTCCCGAACAATTTGCCGGGACAGCTTACCAGTTTCATCGGGCGCGAACGCGAACTCACCGAAGTCAAACAGATGCTCGTCGCGTCGCGTCTCGTCACGCTGATCGGCGCGGGCGGCATCGGCAAGACGCGCTTGGCGGTGCAAGCCGCGGCGGAATCGCTCGAACTGTTCAACGACGGCGCGTGGCACGTCGAGCTCGCGCTGATCTCCGATCCCTTGCTCGTGCCGCACGCGATCGCGTCCGCGTTGAATCTCCGCGAAGAAACCGGCAAGCCGCTGCTCAACGCGCTCGCCGACTATTTGCGCGCGCGCAATCTATTGCTCGTCCTCGACAATTGCGAACACCTCAACGAGCCGGTCGCGCAACTTGCGGAAACGTTGTTGCAGGTGTGTCCGCGTATGCAAATTATCGCGAGCAGTCGCGTCGCGCTCGGCATCGCCGGCGAGCGGATTTTTCGCGTGCCGTCGCTCGCGATGCCGGACATGAACAACGCGTCGCCGATTGAATCACTCGCACAGAACGAATCGGTGCGCTTGTTCCTGGATCGCGCCAAGACCGCGCAACCGACGTTCGCGTTGAACGAGCAAAACGCCGCGCTGCTCGCGCAGATTTGCGCGCGGCTCGACGGTATTCCACTCGCGATCGAACTCGCGGCGGCGCGCGCCAAAGTCCTCTCGCCCGAAGAAATTCTCGCGCGGCTGTCCGACCGGTTTCACTTGCTTACCGGCGGCAGTCGGAGCGCGTTGCCGCGCCAGCAAACGTTGCGCGCGATGATGGATTGGAGTTACGGTTTGCTCGACGACCGCGAGCGCGCGTTGTTTCGCCGCTTGTCCGTGTTCGCCGGCGGGTGGACGCTCGAAGCCGCCGAGTTGGTCGTCGCCGACGAGCAGACCGTGCCGCGCCCCGATGTGGTTGATTTGCTCACGCGTTTGGTGGACCAGTCGCTCGTGTTGTCCGAACGCCAGGACGAGGACACGCGCTATCGCATGTTGGAAACGATTCGCCAGTACGCGCAAGGCAAGTTGTTCGACTCGGAAGAAGCGAATCGCTTGCGGCATTTGCACTGCGCGTATTTCTTGACGTTTGCGCAAGCCGCCGATTCGCTGCTGCGCGGTCCGCAACAAGTCGAGTGGCTCAATCGGCTCGAACGCGAGCACGACAATTTGCGCGCCGCGCTCGGGTGGGCGCTCGAAGGTGAAGCGGAAGAAATTCCGGTGCGCTTGAGCGGCGCGCTCTGGCGTTTTTGGTTGACGCGCGGGTACTTGAGCGAAGGACAGCGTTGGCTCACGAGCGCGCTCGCAAAAGCAGAAGCCGCGTCCGCGCCGGCGTCGCTCGCGCTGGCGAAGGCGCTCGACGGCGCGGGCATGATGGCGCTCGTGCAACGCGACCTGGATCGCGCGGAGTCAAGTTTTGAAGCCGCGCTCAAAATGTTTCGCAAACTCGGCAACAAAAAAGGAATGGGCGTCGCGCTCAACAGTCTGGGTTCCATCGCGCAAGATCACGCCGATTACGAACGCGCGCAAACGATGTTCGCGACCGCGCTGGAATTGCATCGCGCGCTCGGCGACCGCTGGGGCATCGCGAGCGCGTTGAACAACCTGGGTCTAGTCGCGCTCAATCAAGGCGATTTACCGCGCGCCCAAAAATATTTCGAAGAGAGCCGCGAGGCGCGGCGCGTGTTGGGCGACAAGCAGGGCATCGCTTCGGCGTTGAGCAACTTGTGTGTCGTCGCGTTGCACGCGCGCGAGTACGCCAAGGTCAACGAGTTGGGCGCGGAAAGCGTCGCGCTCTTTCGCGAGGTGGGCAATCGGCGCGGCGTCGCCGCCGTGTACACGAATCAAGGACGCGCCGCGCTCTACGCGAGCGACGCCGCGCGCGCGTTCGCATTGCTCTCTGCCGCGTTGACGTTGTTTCAGCAAGTCGGCGACCGCGCGGGTATCGCCGAATGTCTCGAATGGCTCGCGAGCGTTTCCATCGCGCGCCATGGCTTGGCGCGCGCGGCGCGCTTGTTCGGCGCGGCGGAAGCGTTGCGCGAAAAAATCGGTATGCCGCTGACGCCGGTGGATCGTTCGATGTACGATCAAGCCGTCGCGTTCACGCGCGAGCGGACCGATCCGTACACGTTCACCGAATCCTGGGCGCAAGGTCGCGCGATGACGTTGGAGCAAGCAATTGCGTTCGCGTTGGAGAAGGACGCGGGTAAACCGGCGCAAAAGTAAACAAGGAAACAAGGTGTGTGTTGTTTGATTATTTGTGTCCTTGTATATTTACACGAGGCGTGTGTGTCTGACATTACCCTTTCGATAGACCACCAAACGATCACCGTGCCGGCGGGCACGACGATCTTGCAAGCCGCCGCGCGAATCCAAAAAACGATTCCGACGATTTGTTATCACCCGCATTTCACACCGCCGTCGCTTTGCCGGATGTGCGTCGTCGAAGTGGAAAAATCGCGCGTGCTCGTGCAAGCGTGCTCGCGCGAATGCGAGAACGGCATGATCGTTCGCACCGATACGTCGCGCGTGCGTCAAGCGCGCAAAGTGATTCTCGAATTGCTGGCGAGCGCGGTGGATGTGAGCGACGCGCCGGACATTCAACAACTCGTACGCGAGTACGGCGCGGACATGGCGCGCTTTGCCGAAGGTAAAAAACGCGAGCATCCGCTTCGCGATGACAATCCATTCTACATTCGCGATTACGCGAAATGTATTTTGTGTTGGCGTTGCGTCCAGGCGTGCGGCGAAGATGTGCAGTGGACGTTCGCGATCACTCAAGCCGGACGCGGGTTCGACACGCGCATCGCGACCTTTTTCGATCAGCCGATTCCGGAGACGACGTGCGTGTACTGCGGCAACTGCGTGCAGGCGTGCCCGACCGGCGCACTCAAGGCGAAACGCGAATTCTGGATCGAGACCGGACGCGATGTGAGCGAGTTGGTGCGGCACTCGCGGTTGGAAAAACACCGAACACGGGGACAAGGAGACAAGGAAACAAAATGACACGCGACGAAATTTTGCGCGCGACAAAACGCGAACACGAAAAATTCTTGGCGTGCATTACGGACATTCCCGACGACGTGATCGCGCATGACCGCGTGATTGATTGGTGGTCGCTCAAAGATGTGCTGGGACACGTTACGTTTTGGTACCTGGTCGCGACGAAATTCCTGCGCGAGTACCAGCAGAACGGCGTGCCGCAACCGTTGGGCTTGGACGATCCTGGGATTGATGCGTTGAATCATCGCGAGGCGGCGATGCGCCGTGATTATTCGCTCGCGCGTATTCGCGCCGAACTCGACGCGGCATATCACGATTTGCTCGCCGAAACGGAACGCTTGAGCGACGCGGAGGTGAACAAGATTTTATCTGCGCCATGGAACCCGGACGAACAGGTCACGCTGGAACGACTGATCGCCGTCAACGCGTATGGTCATTTGCCGGAGCACATCGAGCAGGTGAACAAATGGAAATCCGCGCATTGAGCGAACGCGCCCTGGACGTGCGAAACCAGTACGCCGAATTGGAACGCGCGAACTATGGTCGTGCGTGGACGCGCGAGGAGATCGCGCTCGGTTTCGTTGGCGATGTGGGCGACCTGGCAAAACTCGTGATGGCGCAGAATGGCATCCGTCACATCGAGCACGCCGATGAAAAACTCGCGCACGAACTGGCGGATTGCTTGTGGTCAATCCTGGTCTTGGCGCAGATGCATGGCGTAGATTTGGAGCGCGCGTTCTTGACAACGATGGATGATTTGGAAAAACACATCCACAGCCAGAGGACACTCTAGTGCAAATCAAGACCGTGCGTTTACGCTTACGCGAATTTGTCGCGAACGATTGGCGCGCCGTGCTCGCCTATCAATCCGATCCGCGCTATCTGCGCTTTTACGAATGGGAGACGCGAACGGAAGAGCAGGTGCGACCGTTCGTGCAAATGTTCGTCACTTGGCAAGAGCACAACCCGCGCACGAAAGTTCAACTGGCGATTGAACGCGATGGGCGCTTGATCGGCAACGTCGGCGTGCGCGCGATCAACCCCGCGACGCGCGAAGCGGAGATTGGCTACGAACTCGATCCAAATTTTTGGGGCAACGGGTACGCGACCGAAGCCGCGCGCGCGCTGCTCGAATTTGGATTTCGCGAATTGGAACTGCATCGCGTTTCGTCGTGGTGTATTGCCGAAAATCGCGCGTCGGCGCGCGTGTTGGAGAAACTGGGCTTGCAATGCGAAGGACGTTTGCGTGAGCGTGAGTGGTTCAAAGGTCGCTGGTGGGATACGTTGCAATACGCGATCCTGGATCGCGAATGGAGTGCGCATTGAAAACTGAACTGGTCGCGCAACTCACGCGCCAACGCGACGAGTTGTTGAGATTGTGCGCCGACTTGACCGAAGAGCAAATCACAACGATTCCAATCGTTGGCGCGTGGACGATCAAGGATGTCGTCGGGCACATCGCGTACTGGGAACAGGTGATTCACGATCACCTCCGCGAATCGTTCGCGGAGGGCAAGCCGCATCCGATGCCGCCGGATGAAGGCGACGATGCGATCAATGTCCGCGAATCGGCAAAGCGAAAAAATTGGACGTGGATGCGCGTGCGCGCCGAATTTGAAAACACGCGCGGCGCGTTCATCGCGCGCGTCGAGAGTTTGAGCGAGACCGATCTCGCCTTCACCGTGCCGAATCCCTGGTGGGGCATGACGCATTTCTACTCCATCGCGCAAATGATCGAAGAAGACGCGCTGAGTCACGCGAATGAACATCTGGAACGGATTAGACGTTGGAACTTGGAGGTTGGAAATTAGATATTGATTGGACCCAAGGTTGTGCGCTATCATTTCGAGAATATTACGCCGCACCGCGCGTAGCGTGAATAAGGACAGAAACTTCCCCTCACCTCAATCCTCTCCCCAAAGGGGAGAGGAGGCAAATCCCCTCTCCCTTGGAGGGAGAGGGTTAGGGTGGGCTGATGAACGAAGGTTCAAAGCAGCCAGTTTCTGACTCTTGAAACATACCGTTTTTGTTCCGCTTGGAAGCGTCGGAGTGCTACTTGCATTTTAACAATTTTCCGTTATGCTTGGTTTATCCTATG
>JACRBM010000064.1 GCA_016219275.1 Chloroflexota bacterium | reverse complement strand
GACGTTCGGGCGTGGTGTCAGGAAAAACTCGGCAAGTCGGTGCAAGCCCAACGACGCCAGCGGATAAAATTGTTAAAGATTGCGGAACAAAAACGGGATCAACTTCCCGCAACTACTTGAGCATTCGTTCATCAGCCCAGTAGTAGGGGTACGTGTCAGCGTTGCGGTTTTTGAGATGGTAGCCGTGCGGGACAATGCAGGGGTGTTCGTTGTCGTGAGCGTCCGGGTCAAGGTTGCAGTACTGGACGCGGTTGCCGCGCGAGTTGGCGTACGCGTTTGCGTCGCGGTAGGAAGCGCGGTGGGAATGCGGGTGGGGGTACGCGTTTGTGTCACGGCAGGAACAACGGTAAAGGTGCGCGTTTGCGTCGCCGTGGCGGCGGGCGGCGCTGTTCGAGAAGCGGTGGGGCTGAGCGTCGCGATGGGCGCGCTCGTGCGTGTCGCGGTTGCCGTCGCCGCGGCAAGTGGCACCGTCGTGCGCGTCGCGGTTAGTGTCGGAGTCAACGTCGCGGTTGCCGCAATCGGCGCAAGCGCGGCTGGCAGACCGAGCGAGTCCATATTCGGAGGAACAATACCTGGGTTGGTTTGCCCCACGTGGAGCCGTTCGCTTGCGGCGATGGCTTGCCCCACGTTGAGAAATGGGTTCGCCACGAGTGTGACGAGGAGAATGACGTGCAGCGCGCGTGTGAATTGCGTCAGATGATTGTGTTTCATGGATGTTCCCCCACCGAAAAAGTAAGCGATCGTGATTCAGTGCACCAAAAACGACAAACGCAAACAAGCAGACCACGATTGTGGTATGATGAATTGGATCAGGACCGGGAAACCGTAGGGATGGTTAGGTACAGAAACAGTCGAACAAACCGAGGAACCCTGGGTCTAGAATACGGCAATGCAACGCGCACCTTCACAACGAGCTGAATTTCGACGTGCTGAGCGTGCGGTAAATCTTTACTACAGGGTCAAACCGAGAAGAACTGGTGGAGCGAAAGAAAATGTGCTCGAACGAGCGCACATGTGGAAACTGGGTGCATTATATCATGAGGATTTGATTTTTGTGCCAACGAGTTTGGGCAAATTGAGCCGAGAAAGGATAAATTTTCTTTACTTTTATCGGCACGAAAAAACCGCCGCGCGCTACAGACAGTAGCGCGCGGCGGTTGTGTTTCGATATTCGGATATGCTCTCATCTGACTGTCGGTATCGAACAGGATTTGACAATCTTAACTACTTGCCTTAGGATGCGACTTGATGACACGCGATGATGTGGTTCAATTGCTCAAAAGGAAGGTCGAGAAAGCGGGTACGCAGGTAGCCATCGCTAGAGAATTCGGTGTGACCGAAGCATACATTAGCGATGTACTCCATGGCAAACGCTCTCCCGGTGAAAAGATCCTTGATGGACTTGGGTTGCGTCGCGTAGTCGGCTACGTGCGAAAAGAAGAGAAAAAATGAAAGCGAGGCGGGTGTGCTAGCACCCAACCTCGCCTACTGCTTAAGTGTCAAAGCCTCACTTCAAGCAGTTGCAGTACCATTTTACCAGGATTCCTTGGGGCTTGCTAGCCCCATTTTGTTTTATTCAAAGTAAGGGATGCGCTCGCCAGCCGGCAAGCAAGTCGAGCGCATCCCTCACAATGCACAATCAGTCACCAACTATGATCTGCCAGGTTATGGTTGGGTCGGCGTTGGTTTCTGATTGCCTGCACGAACGCTCTTTAACAACCGAAACGTCCGTGTAAGCGTCCCAGGGGGACGCTTGTGAGCCGCCAGGGATTTGAACCCTGAACCTAATGATTAAGAGTCATTTGCTCTGCCAGTTGAGCTAGCGGCCCGCGTGCGGCGCAGATAATAACACAACTGCTATTTCTTGGCAAATTTTATTCCGCTTGTTTCGTCTTTCCTTCATTTTGTGGTATACTCTTGCCAGGAGGCGCACGATGAAAATCACGCGCGCACAGATGACGCTTATCATTCTCGCGTTGTGTATTCTTTTGATTCTGTTGGGGCGATTTGTATTTTTCGTTTCGCCGTAACCGTAGTGAGAATGGAGTGAAGCATGTCGCTAATGGGAGTTCATTCCGTTGACCTGATCCTCATTGTGCTCTGTATCACTGGGTTGGTCTTGGGGTTCACGCAAGGATTGCTCCGGCAAGTGATTGCGCTGGGCACGCTCTACGTTGCCGCGGTAATCGGGATGCAATACTTTGGCGTGGTCACCGGGTGGTTGCTCGCGGTGTTTCGTTCCGGGGTGACGAATCGCTTTTTGAACGGCGTCGCGTTCTTGCTGATCGTCTTTATCGTCGCGACCGTGCTCAACATCATGGCGTACGACGTGTACCGCTCGACGCGCTTGCGCGTGTTTCCCTTGCTCGATTACTTTGGCGGCAGTGTGCTCGGTTTGGCGACGATGGTTATTCTCATCAGTCTCTTGTTGCCGGTCATCACGTTCACGCTCGCCGAGCCGATGCCGTACAACGACCAGTGGCGCGTCTTGGCGCGCGACGAAATGCAGGTCGCGCAACTGATCCCATTTTTCGCAAGTCTCAAACCCGCGGTGCTCAGCGCGCTCAGTCCGTGGCTGCCCGGTGGCATCCCCGCGTTACTCGCGCAATAACCGAACCGGTGTAAAGTTATACTTTTACCGACAAGTATCACACGCAACACACCTTGTGTTGCGTGTTCTGTGTCAAACGAATGAACTCACGTTATTTACGCGCTCTCGAACTCGACAAAATTCTCGCGCGCCTTGCCGCGCACACCGCGTTTGCCGCGAGCGAACAACTCGCGCGCGCGCTCGCCCCGCTCACCGACCCGGACGAACTGGCGCGGCGGCAAGGCGAAACGACCGAAGCCGTCGCACTCCTCGATCAACATCCCGAAACGAGCGTCGGCGGCGCGCGCGATGTGCGACCGCTCGCGCGCGCCGCACGCATCGGCGCGATCCTCGCCCCGACCGATCTGCTCGAAGTACGGCAAACGCTCATCGCCGCGCGCACCTTGCGCCGTTCGCTTGGACGCTTTGGCGAACTGTACCCGCGCCTTGCCGCGCGCGCCGCGTTGCTCGAAGAATTACCGACCGTCGTGGACGCGATCGGGCGCG
The DNA here is from genome assembly GCA_016219275.1 of Chloroflexota bacterium. Taxonomy (NCBI): domain Bacteria; kingdom Bacillati; phylum Chloroflexota; species Chloroflexota bacterium. The sequence goes on along the minus strand of JACRBM010000064.1, from coordinate 54,550 downwards.
CGGTGAATGATCGCGGCGAGATCGTGAACAGCGCATCGCCCGCGCTCGCGCGCATTCGCGGCGAACTCAACGTCGTGCGCGGACGACTGATGGACAAATTGCAGCGTCTCATCGCGTCCGCCGCGAACGCAAAATACATCCAGGAAGCGATCATCACCGAGCGCGATGGACGTTATGTGATTCCGATTCGCGCTGAATCCAAGGGGCGCATTCCTGGGATCACGCACGACACAAGCGCGAGCGGCGCGACCTTGTTCATCGAGCCGCTCTCGACCGTCGAGATGGGCAACCGCGTGCGCGAACTTGAACGCGAAGAGACGCGCGAGATCGAACGCATTCTGCGCGAGCTGACCGACCTCATCGCCGCGCACGCTGATGCACTCGACGCGACCGTCGCGACGCTCGCCGAACTCGACCTCGCGTTCGCCAAAGCCAAGTACTCAGTCGAGATTCGCGGAGTCGAGCCGCAATTGGAAGTTGGAAATTGGACGTTCGACGTTGGAGATTGGAAATTGGAAGGTGCAACGCGCTCCAATCCCCAACCGCCAATTTCCAACTTCCAACCTCTAACCTCCAACCTCCATTTGCTTGCCGCGCGTCATCCCTTGCTCGACCCAACCCAGGTCGTGCCGGTATCGCTCGAACTCGGCGGCGCGTTTTCGATTCTGGTCATCACCGGACCGAACACTGGCGGCAAGACCGTTACACTCAAGACGATTGGTTTGCTCGCGTTGATGGCGCAGTGCGGCTTGCACATTCCGGCAAACCCAGGGTCGCGCTTGCCGATTTTTTCCGGCATCTTTGCCGACATCGGCGACGAGCAATCCATCGAGCAATCGCTCTCGACGTTTTCCGGTCATCTCAAAAACATCATCGAAATTTTGCGCGATGCGGATGCGCACTCGCTCGTCCTGCTCGACGAACTGGGCGCAGGTACCGATCCGGTCGAAGGGTCGGCGCTCGCGCGCGCGATACTCGATGACTTGCTTGCGCGGCGCGTGCCGGCGCTCGTCGCCACACACTACGCCGAGTTGAAAGCGTTCGCGCAAACGACGCCCGGCGTGCAGAACGCGTCGGTCGAGTTCGACGTCGAAACGCTTTCGCCGACGTACCATTTGGTGATGGGCTTGCCCGGCAAATCGAACGCGTTTGCGATTGCGACGCGGCTCGGGTTGGATCGCGCGATCATCGCGCGCGCGCAAGAATCGCTGTCGGGTGCGGATGTCGAACTCGAAAAAATGCTCGCGGAAATCAAACGCGCGCGGCAGGATGCGATCTCGGCGCAGGCGCACGCGGAGATCGCGCAACGCGACGCGGAACAACGCGCCGCCGAAGCACGTCGCCTTTCATTCGAAACCGAGCAAGCCCGCGCTAAAATTCTGGATCGCGCGCACGCGGAGGCGCAAGCCGAAATCGCGCTCGCGCGCGAAGAACTGAATCGGCTGCGGCAAGAGTGGCGCGCAGTTTCAGTGGCGCGCGATTTTGTCGCTGGTGAGCAAGCCAAACTGGAAAACCTCGCGAAAGAATTACCGACGACCGAACCTCCTCCCTTGCCCTCCCCCTTCAAGGGGGAGGGTAGGGCGGGGGTCGGCGATCACGTGTGGGTCGCGCGCCTGCAGCAAGCCGGTCAGGTCATCGCACTCGATGCGAACGGGGCGGACGTGCAGGTCGGCAATTTTCGCGTGCGGCTCAAAGCGAATGAACTGGGCGACAAGGTTGCGCCGCCGATGAGCGCGTTTGTGCCGAAAACAAGTGAAGTGAAATTGCCGGAGGCGGAGAATCCCGGCGTCGAGATCAGTTTGCGCGGGATGCGCGCGGATGACGCGCTCGACACGCTCGAAAAATATCTAGACCGCGCGTATCTTGCCGGCTTGCCGTACGTGCGCATTGTGCACGGCAAAGGCACCGGCACGCTTCGCAAACTCGCACGCGATTTGTTGCGCGGGCATCCGCTCGTCGCGCAAATTCGCGAAGCCGAAGCGCACGAAGGCGGCGAAGGCGTGACGATTGCGAAATTGATTAGTCGGTAGGGAATTCTCGATTTCTGATTTCTGATTTTGGATTGACCATCTACTCAGAATCCAGGTTTCTCGCAGAAACCTGGATTTTTTTCCCGGCTCACACAACCTTTGCGAAGATATTGCACATACAATACCTTCGCCAATTTATTCCTTCATCCGCGAATCTCGCGAATCTTCGCTAATTTTGTTTTTTATTCGCGTGATTCGCGTGATTCGCGGATCAATTTATGATTTTGGCGAAGATATTGCACATAGGAAACGGGTTTTTGTTTCGCTATACCTTTTGGGTGATGGACACGCGGCAAGCGCCAGATTTATACTGCGCCCGAAAGGATTTTGGTTATGCTCAAACAAGACCTTGCGCTGTACGAAATTAGCACCGACTTGATCAAGGTCGCCGGCGATTTGTACGAGACCCTCCAAGCGATCTTTGGATACGTGATTCTGCACTTTGGCGTGCACGCGGTAGATTTCATTCTGTACGACACGCCGACGCGCACACTGCGCTTTGTTGCGGGGCGGGGTTTTTATACGCAAAACTTTGACCGCGCGCCGGCGCGCGTGACGGCGCTCGCCGGGCAGGTCGTGCGCGATGAACACACGGCGCTCATCCGCAATCTCAAAAATCTCATCGGTCAATTGAACGGGACCGAACTGGCGCGCGAAGGATTCGTGTCGTACATCGGCGTGCCGCTCGTCGTCAACGGACAACTCGAAGGCGTCATCGAGTTGTTTTGTCGCGCGGAATGGCAGATGGGCAACGAGGAATTGAAATTGCTCGAACGCGTCGTCGCGCAGAGCGGGCTGGCAGTGCATCGCGCGATGGAGATTCGCAAACTGCAATTCGAGAATCAGGAACTCGCGCACACGATTGACGCGACGATTACGGCGATGGTCAGCGCGCTCGAAATGCGCGAGCAAGAATCGGAAGGACATACCGCGCGCGTCGCCGAAATGACGGTACAATTCGCGCGCGCGCTCAATTTCCAAGAGGCGCATCTCGTCAACGTGCGGCGCGGCGCGCTGTTGCACGACATCGGCAAGATGGGCGTGCCCGAAAGTGTTTTGCTCAAACCCGAAGCGTTGACCGAAGACGAGTGGAATCAAATGCGTCAGCATCCGACGATTGGATACACGATGCTCGCGCCGATTGAACCATTGCGTCTCGCGCTCGCGATTCCGTACTGCCATCACGAAAAATGGGACGGCACCGGATATCCGCGCGGATTGAAAGGCGAAGAGATTCCGCTCGAAGCCCGGCTCTTTGCAGTCGTGGATGTGTGGGACGCGTTGCGTTCCGCGCGACCATACCGCCAATCATGGCCCGAGGAAAAAGTGATCGCGCACATTCTCGATCGCGGCGGCAGACAATTCGAGCAACGCCTCGCCGAGATGTTCGTCAAGCTGGTTCAAGCCGGCAATCTCCAACGCAAACGCGAGTCGGGCGAAGGCGAACTGACGCGTAACTATGCGACGCAAACAATCAGCACGTAATAGTTGCTCAACCTTGCGAAGGTTAGAAAGCGCGATTCTTGGTCAAAGAAATTCGTAACCTTCGCAAGGATTGGCTGAGCAGATACAATGTACCTAATGTGCAACATCCAAATTGTCATTTCGAGGAGCGGGTTTCGCGACGAGAAATCTCGCCAGGCGCGCACAAGAGATTTCTCGCTACGCTCGAAATGACAAACAGGTCGCACATTGCATACAATGTGTAACAAAAACTCCGAAGGAAAAGTCCTTCGGAGTTTCACTTTTTGTCGTATAGCCCGCGCCAATCGTTCAGCCGCACGCGCAACACATCGCGCAGATTGCGCCACGAATCCTTGATCGGATTCACCTTGGTCTCGGTGCCGTAGCGCCACTCGACCGGCACCTCTTTGATCTTGACGCCGGCTTTTGCGCCGATGAACAACACTTCGACGTCAAAGCCGGTGACCATACTCCCCGTGATGCGTTTGGCGTCGTCGCCGTACAATTGCATTCGACCAAACACGTCGCGCGCGACGTCATCGCGAAACGCCTTAAAGCCGCACTGGGTGTCTTGAATTCCGCGCACGGTCAGCGCGCGCACGATAAAGTTGAACACGCGCCCCATCCAATGCCGATAGAACGGCTCCTTGATGCGTTTCGCGCCCGTCCCCTCGCGCGAGCCGATGACAATGCCGTAGCCACGTTCGAACCAGGGCAAGAGATTCGCGATTTCTTCGATGGGCGTGCTCAGGTCCGCATCGGAAAATAAAACGATGTGTCCACGCGCGGCGAGCATTCCCGTGCGAACGGTGTACCCTTTGCCGCGATGATCGTTGCGAATCACGCGCACATCGGGATGCGCCGCGCAGAACGACTCGGCAACCGACGCGGTCTGGTCCGCACTGCCGTCGTCAACGACGATCAACTCGCTCGTGTACGTTTGGCGCGTGAGATAGCTGGTAATTTGTTCGAGTGTTTGCGGCAAGCGTCGCTCTTCGTTGTACGCCGGCACGACGACAGACAAGAACGGACGCGGTGGTATGGTGCTAATGTCAAATCTCCAGAAACCGATTTATGATTTATGATTTTCGATTTATGATTTCAAGGGACGCGGTCGCGCAAATCCTAAATCATAAATCCGAAATCCTAAATCGCCCACTATTCTATCCGAAACAATCAAAAACACAAACGTCATTGTCCCAGCCGGAATTTTGCCAACACAAGGTGGTCGGCATTCGTGTTGACCACTGGCAAACGTTGCCCGGTACTCGCCGAGTACATGCCGACGATCAAGGTGTATTCGCCCGGCGCGAATTTTTCCGGCACGACCAGATTGAGTGTATCCGCAATCACTTCGCCTTTGAGCCAACTCGTCGTCGGCGCGTTGCCGGCATCCGGCTCGCTGTCGCGTTGCGCGACGATGTTGCCTTGCGCGTCGAGCAGATGCGCGAACTCTTTGTAGCGCGTTTCGATTTTGTCCGACGCTTGCCAGTAGAGTATGAGCGGAATCGTCGCATTGACTTGAAGCGGATTCTCCGGGAGATCGTATCCCAGCAATTGGATCCTGTCGCCGAGCGTCGCGCGCTTGGCAAACCATGGTGTCGGCAAATCGAAACGATGTGGGCGCGCGTGGATCATCACGCGCGCAACCACGAACGCGCGTCCGTCCACGCTCACGCGTACCGTCGCTTGACCACTTGCCGATTCCGCCTCCACGTTCAAACGCATCGCGTCGAGCCAGGTTTCGCCGGCGCGCCACGCGCGCGTCGTAAACGAATCATTCGCCGGACGATACATTCGCGTCGCGCGAATTTTGCCGGACGCGTCAACGATCTCGATAGTTGTCGTCACATCGCGCGTCGGCGTTTGGAGCGTGCGCCAGACGAGCGTCAACGGCAAGGCATCACCCGGCACGATGTCGCTTGCGCCGACTTTGGCTTCAATGAGCGCAAGATCGCCCCAGGACATATCGCGCAAAACCTGGGGCGCGTTGGCGAGCGGCGCGCCGCGTTGAATCGTCATCGCACCAATCAACGCCACTTGTCCGCGCGCGTTGTCCGGCGCAACGATGAATGCCGGCGCACCGGTTTGCGAATCGTACAGCATCACGCGCACGGCGTACTCGCCCGGCGGCATCCCGGCTGGAATCGCAATCGTGTGCCGATCCGCGACAACCTGGGATGCTTCCCAGGACGACGTGGCAAGCGTGCCATTCGCCGGTTGCTCGTCCGCTTGCGCCCAAATCACATTTTCGTCGCGCGCATCGGTCACGCGCACGCTCACCGTGAAATCGCGCGCTGGTTTTTGCGCGGCTTGCCAATCAAGCCGTACCGATGCGCGCGTGTCGTTCGATTCGATGCGCGCGCCGTTGAGCGTGATGCCGTTGTTGAAAACAATCGGCGTTGGCAACGCGACCGCCGGTTGCGGATCGGCGCGATATTGAATCACGCGCATCTGCCCGAACTGGGTCTCGGCGAGCGCGAACGCATTTTGCGCGAGCCAATCTTCGGCGGCGTGATGCGGGATCGCTTGGACGATTGCCCACACGTTGCGCGGTTGCGCGACGGCGTTCTGCAAATCGGTTTGCTTTTCCAAACTGCCATACGTCAATGGCGCACCCGTGTGGTGGCTGAGGAAATATCCTTCCTGCCAGTACGCGTGAAATAAAACCACATCGCCCGGCTGCGCGATCTTCTCAATCGCGCGAATCGCCGGGATGTAATCATCCACGACCGCGCTGTAGCGATTGTAGCGAAAATAGTACTGATTCAGCCCAAACGCCATTGCCGCGAGCATTGCCAGCGCGACTGGCACGGACAACCATCGCGTACGTTGTGCGAGCAAGCCGAACGCGCGCGCGACGAGCAACATCAACGGTACGAGCGCGAGCGCGAACAAGCGTCCGCGATACAGCGGCAAGAGGATGTAGAGCGGATACATCGCGAGCATCGGAATCGCGACGGACCACGCGAGCATTCCGTCCGCGAGTTTCGCGGTGCGCGTGAAAATCGCGATGCCGAGTCCGACCGCGATGACGAGTGCAAACAACGCGGCAGGCAACTGCGAACTAGCAAGTGGCGTCGTCGGGTCGAGAAGCAAGCCGGCAAAACCGCGTCCCAGGAATGTCGCGATGTCCATCGGGCGCGTATCGCCCGCGACGCCTTTCACATCTTCGAACGCGGATGATGAATGCAACGCGAGCCAGGGCAGGAACAACACGACGATGCTCACCGACGCGGCGAGCCAGCGCGCGACAAACCAAAAGTGCGATTTGAGCAGTGGCAACAGCGTCAGTCCTTGCGCGACGAAGAGGAATGCGGATTGGTATAGCGAGTACTGGGTCAGGAACATCGCGACCCAGAAGCCAAGCCAGAGTTGGAAATTGGAGGTTGGAGGTTGGAAGTTGGAAGTGTGTACTCGAACGAGTCGGACGAAAAACCAGAGGGCGAGCGCGGCGAGAAAGATGACGAGCGCGTACATTCGCACTTCTTGCGAATAGTGAATCGCGAACGGTGCAATCGCCATCAACGCGGACGCGAGCAAGCCAACGCGCGCATCAAACAATCGCTTGCCGAGCGCGAACGCGAGCGCGACAGTCGCGGTACCAAAGAACACGGAAAAAAATCGCACGGAGAATTCGGAATAGCCGCCGAGCGGAAGCCAGAAATGCAAGAGGTAATAGTACAGCGGCGGGTGCGGATCAACATCCTTGCCTTCAAACGTAATCGTATACAAACTGTGATTGGCGGAATAGACGCTGAATCCTTCATCGCCCCACATGAGCAATGAGCCGGCGTTCCACACGCGCAGCGCGAAGGCGAGGAGGAGAATGGCAAGGAGTAATCCATCCCTCCCTAGCCCTCCCCTTGCCAAGGGGAGGGTTGGGAGGGGTCGGGGATTGCTTCGTCGCCGCGTTGCGGCTCCTCGCAATGACAATTCGTTATTCTTATCCGCGTTCATCCGCATCTCAATTTGGTTTGTCGCAAATTACCAAGATATGTGGGTATGGGAGGATATCCCACAAATAGTGCACGCGCACCGGCGCAAAGCCAATGCCGCCAATTTCCTGTTGCCACACGCTTGCCGAACGATAAAAGAAATCGTCGCGCGGCGACATGAGCACGTCAAGCCAGTACGTGAACCACAACATCGCACGCGGCTGAGTGTCAATGTCCTTGAGCAAAAACCGTCCACCCGGTTCAAGCCGCACGAACAACTCGCGCAAGAGCGCGTCGCCGCTCGCGACGGGGATGTGATGGAACACGTCAAGCGAGTACGCACCGGCAATCGCGGCGTGTGGTCGCCACGCGCGCAAATCGCGATGCTCGTACGTCACATTCACGATGCCGAGTTTCTGCGCCGCCGCGCGCGCGATCTGTAAACGCGTCGGGTTCACATCCACGCCGACGATGTGCGCGTGCGGTTTGCGCGCGGCGATGTAGAGCGAGAACAAGCCGAATCCGCAACCCAGGTCGAGAATCGTGCCGTGATCGGGCAGGTACTGTTCGATCTCTTCGAGAAAGCGCAGGTGAATGATTTTGAAGCGAATGAACGCGTACGCACGAATGACGCCCGAGTACGCCGCGATGATGCGCGAGCGCAGATCGCGCGTGTCGTCGCGTTGGTCGGTTGTGTTTTCGATGACCGATAATTTCATTTGTCCACAGAAGACACGAAGGGACATGAATTTGTCTTTGTGATGTTAGCGCCCTTCGTGGAAAATTCACTTTATAAGCGCCGCTTCGATTTCCGCATCACTCACGCGCCGAATCACCTCGCCGCGCCGCGCGAGCCAGTGGCGCAAACCGAGCACGCCGGCGATTTGTCCGCGCAAGCGTGCGCGCGCCGCCGCGCCGCGAATGTTCAAAAGAGCATCCCTGGTAATTTGTAATTGGGCTTGTACGATTCGCGTCCAGTATTTTTTCCAAAGCGACGCCGGAAAATTTTTTGCGAGCACGAAAATAAAATTGCGTCCGACGTAGAAACTGCCGTACGCGCCGCCGCCGGTCGCGCTGATGTGATGGTAGACAATCGCGCGCGGCGCGTAGGCAATCGCATAGCCCGCCCAACGCGCGCGCCAATTCAGGTCCACATCTTCCAGATTCGCGACGAGTTCTTCATCGAATAATCCAATCTCCGCGAGCATCGTTTGACGGTATGCCGCCGCGCCGCCGCACGCGCCGAACACACCTCGCGCATCATCGTACTGTCCTTCATCCTTTTGCCATACGCCGCGATTGCCGGGGACGCCGTCCACGCGATAGAAATCGCCGGCGCTGTGAATGTGATTGCGTTGGTCGAACAATTTCAATTTGCACGCGACGATTCCCGCGCGCGGATTCGCGTCGAGCGCGCACGCGATTTCGGCGAGCCAGTTTGGATCGGCTTCGGTGTCGTTGTTGAGCAGAACAACGATGTCACCTCGTGCCGCGCGAATGCCGGCGTTGACCGCGTGCGCAAACCCGCGATTTTTTTCGAGCGCGATCACACGCACTTCGGGATAATCGTTTTTGATGAGCGCGCGCGAGCCATCGGTGGAAGCGTCGTCCACGACAATCGTTTCAAAATCGCGATACGTTTGATCGCGAAGTGCGTTCAAGCACGTGGGGAGAAAGCGCAGACCGTTCCAGTTCGGAATGACGACGGAGAACATTTCAGATTTCAGATTTCAGATTTATGATTTTAGGAAAGACAGCTGGCATATTGGCTCATTGGGATTTGAAGTAGTCTTCCAGCGCGTCTTGCCAGGGGCGCAGGCGAATGCCGAGCACATCGGCGGCAATCACGTTCGCGAGCGGCGCGTAGCGCGGCGGCGTGGATGCGCGGTGAAAATCCGCAAGGTGAATCGGTGTGAGCGGGATATGTCCCAGCCCGGCGAGTTTGAGAATTTGCGCGGTGAAATCGAAACGCGAGGCGATCCCCTCGTTCGTCAAATGGACAATGCCATAATGTCGCGTCTCGATCAATCCTTCAATCGCGCGCGCCAGGTCGGGCGCGTATGTCGGATTCGCGATTTCGTCGGTGACGACCGCGACTTGCCCTTTTTGTTTCGCGAGTTCCACCATCTTTTTCGGAAAGTTGTTGCCGCCCGGCGCGAACAACCACGCGATTCGCACGATGTAGAATTTTTGCAGGAGCATTTGCGCGAACTGTTCGCCGGCGAGTTTCGACGCGCCGTACGGATTGATCGCGCGCGGTTCGTCGAGTTCGAGGTACGGCGTACTCTTCGTACCGTCGAACACTTCGTTCGTGCTGATGTAGAGCATCGCCGCGTCCGCGCGTTGACACGCGAGCGCGACGTTCTGCGTGCCGAGCGCGTTCGCGCGGTACGCCGCGATTGGATCGCGCGCGCAGCCGTCCACGTCCGTCATCGCCGCCGCGTGAATGATCAAATCCGGTTTCAGCGCGGCAACGCGATCAATCTCGCTTGCCTGGGTAATATCGCACTCGGGCAAATCGAGCACGGTGATCGAATGTTTATCGCTCAGCACGCGCGTCAGTGTGCGTCCCAACTGTCCTAGCCCGCCGGTAATTACAATCTGCATGTGGATTGACCTCGCGTCAAGTGGGGTGATTATAATTTAGAACGCGGTTTTCTCCAAGCACGTGATGGCGAAGCATTTTTCGCACTTGAAAAAATGCTTCGCCTCTACAACACCGCGCCGAGATGCCACGGCACGAATTCGTTTTCGGGTAAGCCGTGTTGCTCGCCGCGCGTCCGTTGTCCCGACGCCGTCGCGATCACGTACTCGAACAATTGATCCGCCGCGCGTTCCATCGGCGTATCGTTCAGCACGACGCTCGCGTCGAAATCCATGTCGTCGCGCATACGCGCGTACAGCGCGGCGTTGCTCGCGACCTTGACGCACGGCGCGACGTTGCTTTGAAAGATCGAACCGCGCCCGGTCGTGAACACGATCAAGTTGCATCCGCCGGCGAGTTGCCCCGTCACGGACACGGGATCGTACCCCGGCGTATCCATAAACACCAAGCCGCGTTGCGTCACGCGTTCGCCGTACTCGTACACCGCGGTCAACGGCGAACTGCCGCCCTTGGCTGCCGCGCCCAAGGATTTTTCGAATATCGTCGTCAGTCCGCCGGCTTTGTTGCCGGGACCAGGATTATTGTCCACGCTAAATCCCAGCAATTTCGCTTGCGTGTTCCACCAATCGAATCGCGCGATCAACTGCGCGCCGACCTGGGAACTGACGACTCGGCGCAACAACAAATCTTCCGCGCCGAAAATTTCCGGTGTTTCGGACAAGACCGCCGTGCCGCCTTGCGCGACAATTCGATCCGCGACCAAACCGACAAGCGGATTCGCGGTGATGCCCGACCAACCATCGCTGCCGCCGCATTGGAGCGCGAGCGTTAATTCTGAAATCGGTTGTGGTGTGCGCGCGACCGCGTTGACCTGGGGCAACAATCGCTCGACTATCGCGATGCCTGCCGCGACGGTTTTGTGATAACCGCCCTCGACTTGAATGTTGATGTGCGTGCGCGCGGGCGACGCGATGCGTTGACAACACGCGTCCGCTTGATTGATCTCGCAGCCCAGACCGACGAGCACGTACGCGCCGATGTTTGGATTGATCGCGACGTTCGCGAGCGCGCGTTGCAGCACATCGTACGCCGAGTCGCCGAGCGGAATGCCGCAGCCAGTTTGGTGCGTGATCGGAATCACGCCATCCACATTCGGAAATGCGGACAGTCGTTCGCGCGTGAACGCGCGCGCGATATTCGTCGTGACGTGCGCGGAACAATTCACGCTTGAAATCACCGCGATGTAATTACGCGTGCCGACGCGTCCATCCGCGCGCGCATAACCGAGAAATGTTTGCGGCGCGCTTTGCAGCGGTCGCGCCGCGACGACCTGGTACGAATATGCCTTGCTGATTTCGCCGACCTGCAAGTTGTGCGAATGCACCCACGCCCCCGGCGCGATGGGCTGGCTCGCGATGCCAATCGAATGACCGTAACGCGACACCGCTTCGCCGAGCGCAATCGCGCGCAACGCGAATTTGTGTCCCGCCGGAATTTTTTCGCTCAGGGTCAGCGCGCGATTGTCCGGCATCGTCAGTATCGTTTGCGGCGCGATGTCCTGCTTGGCAATCGCGACGTTATCGCGCGCGTGCAGTTGAATCGCGAGTCGTTGAAAAGATTCTGGCATTTTATAGACACCCCAATCAAAGGTTGGATAATGAGCCACAGATGAACACAGATAAACGCGGATAAGAACAATCTGTGTGCATCTGTGTTTATCTGTGGTTTGTTTGGATGACCTTGTTAAAAAGACGGAAGACCGATGACGGTCCTCCGTCTGAATTTTATTTTCCGCGCACGTCCGCGCCGAGTTCGCGTTTGAGCCGCGCGATGATTTTCTCGCGCACCTTGCTCGCGTCCGCATCGGACAGCGTGCGGTCCATCGCTTGGAACGTGAGCGCGTAGGCGAGCGATTTTTTTCCGGCGGGAATCTGGTCGCCGCGATACACGTCGAACAACGCGACGCGTTGCAACAGTGCGCCGCCAGTCTGCGCGATCAATCCTTGGACACGATCCGCCGGGACGCTCTCGTCCACGACGAGCGCAAGGTCTTGCGCGATGGCGGGATAGCGCGACAGCGCGGCAACGCGATAATCCGAGGTCACGCGTGCGAGCAACGCGTCGAGATCGAATTCACCGACGAGGACGGGTTGATTCGGCAGATCGAGTCGCTCCGCGTCGCGCACGAACGGATTCAGTTCGCCGATCACGCCAATTACTTGATCGCCGAACGCGAGTTGCGCGGTACGTCCGAGATGAAACGCCGCGTGTGTCACTGGTGTGAACGTCGCGCCGGCGAGATGCAAATCGGCGAGCAGTGCTTCGACGACGCCTTTGAGGTCGAAGAAATCCATTGGCGACGTGTCCGCGCTCTGCCACGAAATGTCATCGCGCGGACCAGTCATCACGATGCCGAGCCGGCGGCGTTCGAACGGCAGGCGAATGCCCTGGTCTTCCGGTAATTCGGTCGCGCGTTCGCGCGGCAGCAGCGCATCGTCCGCGCCGCGATGCCAAAACACTGGACCGACTTCGAACAAGGCGACACGCGCGCGATAACGCAAATTCGCGGCGGTCAACGCCAAGAGATTAGCGACCAGAGTTTGACGGAGCGCCGTGCAGTCGGGATTGATCGCGTTTTCGATGCGAACGTACTCGCGCGGCGACGCGAGGAACGCTGCTTCGCGTTCCGGCGTCGTCATGCGATACGTGATCACATCCTGCAAGCCCGCGTCAATCAAAATATCGCGCACGCGTTCTTCTTGTTCGAGATCCACGTTCGCGGCTTGCGGCGGCAGTTCGTCGTCCATCCGCGAAATCGGCAGATTGTCGTAACCGTACATCCGCGCGATTTCTTCGATGAGGTCGTCGGTGCCGTCTACGTCGAGGCGGTGATCCGGTACTGTGACGCGGAGACTGTTAACTGTTGACTGTTGACTGGCGACTTGAAATTCCAGACTCTCCAAGTATTTCACGATCTGTTCTGCCGGAATCGCGACGCCCAACTGCCGTTTCACTTCGGCGACCGGTAATTCGATGACAATGTCCGCCGGTTTGCCAGGGTACTCGTCAATGATGCCTTGTGCGATTGCGCCGTCGCCTAGTTCGCGCATCAACTCAATCGCGCGCAACAATCCGGTTTTCGCTTGCGCGGGATGCACGCCGCGACTGAAACGATACCCGGCTTCGGACGACAAGCGTTGCGACGCCATCGTCCGGCGAATGTTGATAAACTCCCACGCCGCGGCTTCGAGCAAAACATTTTTGGTGTGCGCGTCCACTTCGGATTCCGCGCCGCCCATGATGCCGCCAATCGAAAGCGAACCGCGCGTATCGCACACGAGAATCGTGAACGGATCGAGTTTGCGTTTCACGCCGTCGAGTGTTTCGAGTTCTTCATCCTGGGTTGCGAGTCGCGTAATAATCGTAGGGGCGATGCCTTGTGCTCGCGCAACAAGTTTATCGTAATCGAACGCGTGAAGCGGTTGACCGGTTTCGAGCATCACGTAATTCGTCACGTCCACGATGTTGCTGATCGGGCGCATCCCTGCCATCAACAATCGGCGTTGCATCCAAAATGGCGAGGGTTTGATCGCGGTGTTTTTCAACAGCGCGAGCGTGAATCGCGGATTGAGCGACGGCTCGTTGATGACGATGCGGACTTGATCCGCAATCGGTGTGCCGGTCGCGACGACGTTTTGCGGAATCGGACGCAGAGGTTGATTGGTGAGTGCGGCAACTTCGCGCGCGATGCCGATGACGGACGCGCAGCGCGCCATGTTTGGATTGATCTTGATGTCGAACACCACGTCGCCGAGATAATCCACGAGCGGCGTGCCGACCGGCGCATCGTCCGGCAACAGAATGATGCCCTCGTGTTCTTCGCTCATGCCCAGTTCTTTTTCCGAGCAGACCATCGAGCCGGATTCGATGCCGCGAATTTTCGATTTCTTCAGCGTCATCAACTTCCAGCCCTCGGCGTGCCCATCGAACAGGCGCGTGCCTTCGAGCGCGAGTGCGACCTTGTAGCCGCGCTTGCCGACCTCGATGTTCGGCGCGCCAGTCACCATCTTGATCGGCTCTGCCGCGCCGTAAGCGACGTTCACGAGCGTCAGGCGGTCTGCGTTTGGGTGTTGCTCGACGGACAAAATCTCGCCGACGAAAATTTTCTCGCGATCCCAGGCGAGCGCGGGACGGTCGCTGATCACCGTATTCGCCGGCGCGGGCACGCCGATGTACTCGATCTGCTCGACTTCCAAATTTGCAAAGGTCAGTTTCTCCGCGAGTGCTTCCGGCGAAATGGTGATGTCAACGTAATCGCGTATCCAAGAAAGTGGTAGTTTCATCGTGGCTCCATTTTCGATTTTCGATTGGCAAATCGCAAATCGAAAATCAAAAATCGAAAATTTTAGAACTGCTCCAAGAATCGCAGATCATTGCCCCAAAAGTACCGAATGTCCTCGATGCCGTGCTTTAACATTGCGATGCGTTCGGTGCCCATGCCGAAAGCGAAGCCGCTCCACTCGGCGGGATCGTAACCGCCGTTGCGAAGGACGGTCGGATGCACCATGCCCGAACCCAGGATTTCAAGAAAGCCGGTGTGTTTGCAGATCGCGCAACCTTTGCCGTCACAAATGACACACTGCACGTCCATCTGCGCGCTCGGCTCGGTGAACGGAAAGTGATCGCCGTAGAATCGCACTGGGCGGTCGCCGTACATGCGCCGCGCGAATTCGGTGAGCGTGCCTTTGAGATCCGCGAACGTGATGTTGCGTCCGACCGCGAGTCCTTCGAGTTGGTTGAATTGAATATCATACCGCACGCTTGCCTGCTCGTATCGAAAACACATGCCCGGCAGAATGACACGAATCGGCTGCGTGCCACGCGAAGCGTGTCCTAACTGGCGCATCGCGCGGATTTGACCGGGTGAGGTGTGCGGGCGAAGCAAAACGCGATGATCGGTGTCGGCGATGTAGAACGTGCTCCAATTGTCGCGTGCTGGGTGATGCGGCGGAATATTGAGATACTGAAAGTTCACTTCGTCCGATTCGACTTCGCGCGACAAGAACACCTGGAAACCCATGTCGCCCCAGATGCGATACAGTTCGCGCAGATTCGCGGTTGCGGGGTGCAATCGTCCGCGCTTGACCGGGCGACCGGGCAAGGTCACGTCGAGCGGCGCGGCTTCGAGCGACTCGGAGAGTCCGCGTTGTTTCATCGCGCCGACCTTCGCTTCGAATGCCGATTCGAGCGCGGTCTTGACTTCGTTCGCGAGTTTCCCGGCGGCGGGGCGTTCCTCTTTGGCGAGCGCGCCCAGTTTCGTCATCGCGCTTGCGAGCGCGCCATTGCGTCCAATAAACTTGACGCGCCATGCTTCGAGCGCGGCATCGTCCCAAATCGGGGACAGTTGCGCGAGTGCGTCATCGCGGAGTTTATTTAGTTCGTCGAGCATTGCAACCTCCAGTTCTTATGATAGGTAAATGGTAATTGGTAATTCTTGACACCAACGCCGTGCGATTTATCGCACGTCTAGCGAAGGTCAAGCCCGATTCATCGGGCTGATGAAAACACGCAATCGGCGTCAGCCGATTTTCCGCTTGGTTAGACGCCGATTGCTAATCGGCGGCGATTCGTGCCACCAACGCGTCTTCGCCGTTTTCCTGTCTTCGATAAAACCACATTGTGCCCGCATTCACTTCGCCGCGCAGGTACGCGATGGGTGGCTCGCGCATCGTGCGCCATAGCAAGGTTGTTTCAAGCAGACGAAGCGCCTCACTCACCGGCACAAAGCGCGCTTGCAAAATAAATCTGTCCGGGTCGTTCACGCGAATTTCGCCATCCCAGCCCGCGATTTCGAACACGAACACGGTAATCACGTCGTCGAGATTTTGCCAGGGATTCGCGTTGTTGTGCTGGGCGAGGTACGCCAATCGCGTGATGCCGCGCATCGCCAACCCGGTTTCCTCGCGAATCTCGCGCGCGAGCGCCTCGGTCAGCAATTCGCCCGGCTCGACGCGACCACCGGGCAACGCCCACGCCGACGCGGGATCATCGCGACCTTGTTGTTCGACAAGCAAAATTTCATCGCCGCGTCGAATGATGCCCGCGACGATTTGGTTGAGTTTATTTCCTTCGGTCATCGGTGTAATGAATACTGAATACTGTTCACTGTTTACCGCTCACTGCCCACTGTACTTTCGCAACTGCGGTGCGAGCCACGCCGTCACACCCACCGCGATGACAGTCGCGACGCCGCCGCTGACGACCGCGAACGGCGCACCGAATGCCGCGGCGACGAGTCCCGCTTCGAGGTTGCCGAGTTGCGGTCCGCCCATAAAGAAAATCATGTTGACCGATGTCATCCGCCCGCGCAAATGATCTGGCGTCGCGAGTTGGCGAATCGTGTTGCGAATGATCGTGCTGACTGTGTCGGACGCGCCGACGAGCGCGAGAAAAAAGAACGAGAGCGCAAACAATTGCGATACGCCGTAAAACGCAGTCGCGAGTCCGTACGACGCCACTGCCGCCAACAAGATCGCGCCCTGACGTTTGATATTGCCCGCGCGCGCCACCAAAATGCCGGCAATCACCGCGCCAACCGCTTCCGCGCCGTACAAAACGCCCAGCCCTTCGGGACCGACTTTCAAAATGTCCTGCGCGAAAATCGGCAAGAGCGCGGACGCGGACGAAAAGAACGTCGCGATAAAATCGAGCAACATCGTCGCGCGGATAATCTTGGCGTTGAACACATAGCGGATGCCTTCGGTGAGCGAATCGAGATTCACCTTGGCGACACCCAGGTTTTTTTGCGTCGGCGTCTTCATCGCGACGAGCGCGATAATCACCGCGAGAAACGATAGCGCGTTGATCCAATATACCGCACCGACGCCTAGCCCGGCAATCACAAACCCGGCGAGCATGGGTCCAGTGATCGAAGCGACCTGCATGTTGATATTGTTCAACGACAACGCGTTCGTCAAATGTTCCTTTTTCACGAGGTTCGGTGCGAGCGCCTGACGCGCCGGGCTGTCGAACGCGGTTGTCGCCGCAGTTGTCGCCGCCATCGCGTAGATGACGTACGCCGAGATCAGGTCCAGGTTCGTCGTGAGACCCAGGATCGCGGCAAAGATCATCATCAAAGTTTGCGTGATGATCATCAAACGACGCCGGTCATGCGCGTCCGCGACGACGCCGCCGAACAGCGAGAAAATTACGATGGGCACCACGCGCATCAACCCGGTCAAACCCAGCATCACCGGCGAGTGCGTCAGGTTGTAAATGTGCCAGTTGATCGCGACCATCTGCATTTGGTTGCCGATGGACGAAATGACTTGTCCCGTCCAGAGTAAACGAAAATCGCGATAGAGTTTGAGCGCGATGAGAGATGATTCTTTCGGCGCACTCAATTCCTCCGGCGGCAGAAACGCGCCGTCGCTCGCGCGCCGCGCCGGGCGCACCGCGACAATCGCGTCGCGATTCAGCGCGCCGTAAATGTGCGGGTAGATGCGCGGCTCGGCGTCGTACCGCATCGGCGCGCGCACGCGTGACTGGTCAATGTAAAGATACACATGCGGCGCGGGATTATCGCGATAGTAACGATTCGCCGTGCGCGCCATTTCGTCCGCGCCGTCGGTACAATGGATGAATCCTTCGCGCGCGAACGGTTCCGGGGTGTAATCGGCGCGCGGGTCGAGCGAATCCCAGTACGCGAGCGGGACAAGATGAAACGTGATGTTTACTTTCTCGGAAACCATTCCTGTCCACTTTGCTGAATAAATTGGACGATAATGTCCGAGGTTGGCAAGGGATGACCCAGGGAACTGAGCAGGATCGAAAGCTCGCCGCGATGTTGCGCCGAGTGCATGAACGCTTGCACGAGCATTTGCCAAATCGGAAATCGGAACGAACGATCCATGATTTGCGTGTCCATCACGCGTTGCGCCTGTGCATCGTCCAGGTTTGCGATAAATGCTCGCATCTCTGCGCTTACCGCGTTGGCGAATGTCTTGAGTGATTCCATGGTCGCGATGGCTTGCTGATCAATTTTGATATGTTTGCCCTGGCAGCGCGCGAGAAAATACGCTTCGCCTGCAACGAGGTGCTGGATCAAGCGAAACACAGAATCGCGGCTCGGGCTTGTCGCCGCGCGCAAATCAGATTCACTCAACTGGGAAGCAGTGTTGAGCAATTCCAAATTGGCATTTGCACAGTGCTCCGCCAGCGCGCTCAAGATTGGTTTCACGCCTGCCTCCGATTCAATAAAAAACTCCCGCCCCCAAAGGGACGAGAGCGTTTACGTCTCGCGGTACCACCCTGGTTAGTTCAATAGTGCGGTAGTGGGTTAGTGCGATAGTAGGATTGCAAATCTACCATCTCACTATTGCACTATCTCACTATAGCACTCACTCTTGCCGACCAACATCGGCTTTCTCGGTAACGCGAGATACGCGGCGCGCACTAGTTTCAAATTTCGATTTCGCGTGCGCGGCTCGGGAGGGAATTTCGCCGTCGTGATCCGAAAAGACTTGCACCGAGTGTCTTTCTCTCTGGCGGATGTGAAACGGGTACTTGTCTCCGTCGTTGCCTGTGATGGCGATTATCGCCGGAACGACGATTTTGTCAATTCGTTTTCTTGACCGTCTTTTCTTTTTCTTCGTCGAGCAAACGCGCCAAGTCTGCGTGCGTCATCTCCGGACCGGGTTCGCGCAGTGAACGATCCGTGAACACGCGAACGCTTTGTCCGTCTTTTTTTCGTACGCTGACGATGGCGATTTCATCGGCGGGAATGTTCAGCACGCGCGCGAGTACGCCGAGCAGTGTGCGTTTCGATTCAGTCTCGCGGTGCGATTGCAGAACGGTGAGCCGTTCGCGATAGACGCGCGAGGCGTCGCCGGCGATGGCGATATCTTGATCTATCTTTTGCAATTCATCGCGAATCGCATCCAGACCTAACGAGTAGGTTTTTTGAATCTCGCGAATGAAACCCAAGCGTTCGATCAGACTCGCATCGTAATAGCCGCGTGTGCCGCGACCGCTCTCGACCGGACCGCGCAATGGTCGCGAGACCAAGCCGCGTTTTTGCCAAAAGCGCAGAGTGCTATAGTCAATGTCAATCCCGATCGCGTTTGCCATGCGCAGTAATTCGTGCGTTGGAATCAAGCCCTGGCTGGGCGCGGCTGGTTCGCGGATCGGCTTGGTGTCGCGCGCCGGGAGCGCTTCGGGCGCGGAGGGCGCGGCAGTGGGCGGGTCGGAATCGGGTTGCGGGAACGTAAATTTGGGGCGCGCGATCAGCGGACTGGGTGAGAGAAGCGTTCCGCCGCAGTGACTGCAGTACAGACTTTCGGAGGGATTGGTTGCGCCGCAATGCCGACAAGGCGAGAAGGTCTGTGCGGCGAGACGCGTGCCGCACGCGCGACAGTAATGACTGTCATCAGCATTCAACGTTCCACATTGAGCACAGTTTAGCATAAAACCAAATGGCTCCCTTGTCTTGCTAACACGTCGCTGTGCTAGCATACGAATGAGTGCGAGATGAATTAGACTGTACTATTGGGCGCAATCATACTAGTATCGGACAGATTTGTCAATGTGTGTTGAACTAGGAGAGCGTCTCATTTAAGGTGTGTTATCGCACAACACCTTCGCCAAACGCGGATTCTGTTTGGCAATTTTGGAAAATTGCCCCACGATTTTGCATTCAGTTTTTGATTGGCGAAGGTATTGATCGCAAAAAGAAAGTCCGGCGAGGGATTGCGTCAAAGTTTTGGGTGGTGAAAAAACCTTGCGAAGGTTGAACGGCAATCATATTTGATTTGTCGTCAAAACCTTCGCCAGGTTGAGTGTTCCAAAATTTTGACGGACACCCGTACGGCGACAGCGTTTTGACGCACATTCAAATTGGATTATAATGCCCGCAATGTTTACCCGTCCGAACCAGACGAGTGGCGCGCGGCAAGAGGTGCGTCACTCGTTGTTTGTCCTGCGCCGCGCGCTGTTGGGATTGATCGTCGCGTTGATCGCGACTTCATGCGAAGCGTTACCGAATGTGCTCCCGACCGAGATTACTCCAACCGCCACGCGTCCCGCGCCGACCGCGACGAGTGGCGTGCCAACGGTCATTGCGTTTCCAACGGTGATGCCCTCGCCGACTGCCGCGCCTGTTACACCGGACGCGCAAGTGTCCGCGCATATCGCGACGACCGCGCCCGTCGTCCAATTGGTTTCGCCGCAGAACAACACCCAGGTCAGTGTCAACCAGGTGATCAACGTCGTCGTGTACGCGGCAGACGATCAAGGTGTGGCGCGCCTCGAGCTTTATGTGGATGGCGCACTTGTGCGTTCCGAAACGCCAACCGTCAAACTGCCGGTGTTTTCCGTGATCGTACCGTGGACGCCGACGCAAACCGGCGCGTACGTGTTGCGCGCGCTCGCGTACGACGCGACGAATCGCGTGAGCAGTGCAGATGAAGCCACCGTCAACGTCGTCGCCGATGCGCGCAAGCCGAGCGCGGTGATCGTATTTCCGGTCGGTACGCCCCAGGTCGAACTGGGCGAGATCGTTTCCATTTACGCCGCCGCAGCGGATGAAGCGGGGGTGACGCAACTTGATCTGTGGGTGGACAATCAAATTTACACGTACGTCGTGCCGACGAACGCGGCGCCGCCCCAATTCTCCACCGTATTCGCGTGGAACGCGCTCGTGCCCGGCACGCACACCTTGTTCATCCGCGCGCGCGACGCGCAAGAACAAACGACCGATTCCGCGCCGCTCAAAATTTTTGTCGCGAACACTCACACACCCGCGCTCCACGTTTCGTTCGAGCGCACGAACGCGCCGGTCGGCGAGCCGATCACCGTGACGATCACCGCGCTGGATGCGAGCGGCATCCAGCGCGTCGAATTGCTCAACGGCAAAGAGGTGGTCGCCGCGAGTCCGAGCGGGAATCCGGCAAAGCAAACTACATTGACAACCCAGGTTGTGTGGCAGAACGCGAATCCCGGCGATTATTCACTCAGCGCGCGCGCGATCAACGCGGGCAACGTAGCGAAAGAATCGCCCGCGCAAATCGTCAGCATTTTGCGAACCGGGCAAGCGACGCCTTTGCCCGCGTCAACCGCGACGCCCACGCGCACGCGCACGCCGCGCCCGACTGCGACCGCGCGTCCGCAGCCGCCGCCCGCACCGAGCGCGGAACTGATTCAACCGAAAGACAACTTTAACGCGCCGATGCCGTTGCGCGTGACCTTTGCCGGCAATGGCAATGCGGAACTTGACCGGATTGAATTGTGGGGGTATGCTCTGGGTCAGCCGAATCCGCAAGTGATTTGTACGCTCGACGCGCACGCGACGACGAACAAGACCGCGCAGTGCGATTGGTCGCCGCCGAGCGCGGGGACGTGGACGTTGTTCGCGCAAGCCGTGGACATGTATCGGCAGACCGGCAAATCGGCGACGGTTTCCGGTTACATAAGTGCGCCCGCGTTGCCGCTCCCGTCGCCCACGCCGATCACGTTTTCCGGACGGTGGAATGCATCCGCGGCGACCGGTCAGTACAGCGCGATGTTGCGCCAGAGCGGGACTGCGATTCGCGGTGAATTCAGACTCGTTTTGCCCGGCGCGCCGGATACGGATGGACGTATCACATCCGGCGCGCTCAAAGCGGATCGCGTTACGTTCCACGTAGATTTTACTCCAGCGGCAACCGTCGCGCCGAGTACGCCGATAACTGGGACGACGACGATCACCACGACAACGCCGGTGATTTCCGGAATTGATTTCGATTGTGGCGCGGATACGAATGCCACGACCTTGACTTGTACGTTCAAAGACTCGCGCGGACGAACTGGGAATGTAACTTTCCGGCGCGAGTAAGGCAACGGAATACACATTACGCAATACGCAGTACCTGCCCGTATTCCGTATTCTGTATTCTGTATTGCGTATTGCGTAGATGACTCATGGCGCAAACATTTTTAATGACGATAGACAGTGACGTGAACCGTCTCGGCGAGGTTGCCGAATTTGTCGAACGCGCGGCGCGCGCGTGCGGCTTGAACGACGATCAACTGTACGATGTTCAGATGGCGATTGACGAAGCGGTGACGAATGTCATCGAGCACGCGTATCGCGCCAAGCCCGATGGCGAAATCCACATCGAGTGCGCGAAACGCGGCGGCGATTTCGTCGTTACGATTCGCGATCACGGCGAGAGGTTCGATCCGAAGCAGGTCGCGCAACCCAAAACGCGCGCAGGGCTGTCGGAGCGCAACATCGGCGGGCTGGGTTTGTTTTTTATGAAGAAACTGATGAACAAGGTCGAGTTTCAGTTTTCTGAAGAGCAAGGGAACACGCTGACGATGGTCAAGAAAATTAAAAAGTGAACTGCAAAACGTGGTGCGTGGTATGACTCAAGAAATCATCGTGCTGACTCCAGCGGGGCGGCTCGACGCGGCGGGGGCGCGTCCGTTAGAGCACGAAATCAAACAGCATATCGCCGCCGGACATGCGTGCTTCATCGTGGACCTCAAAGAGACGCGCTATATCAGTTCGAACGGGTTGCGCGTTCTGCTTGCCGCGCTTAAAGAATCGCGCAAGCATGGCGGCGCGCTCAAGTTGTGTTGCCTCACGCCGCGCCTCATCGAAATTTTCGAGATGGCGGGCTTTGACCGCGTGTTTGAAATATACGAAAATAGCAGCCGCGCGACAAAATCGTTTACAGATTAACGCGTCCAATTGATGAACCACAAAATCGCTCCGTAAAAATTTGCGACGAGAAATAATCTGTCATTGGAGATTGCCTTATGCCTGAATCCGAATCCAAACCCGTAGATTTTATCCGCGCGATTGTCGCGGAAGAACTCGCGAACGGCAAGTGGGGCGGCAAAGTGGTGACGCGCTTTCCACCCGAACCGAACGGCTATTTGCACATCGGTCACGCCAAGGCGCTTTGTCTTGACTTTGGCGTTCCCCAGGATTTCGGCGGACACTGCAACTTGCGCTTCGACGATACGAACCCGACGAAGGAAGAGACCGAGTACGTGGACGCGATCATGGAAGACATTCGCTGGCTTGGCTTTACCTGGGGCGATCATCCGTACTATGCGTCCGACTATTTCGAGCAACTATACCAGTGGGCGGTGCAACTCATCCAAGCGGGCAAGGCATACGTGGACGATCTCAGCGCGGACGAAATTCGCGAGTATCGCGGCACGCTGACGGAACCGGGGAAGGAGAGTCCGTACCGCAATCGCTCCGTCGTGGAGAATCTCGATCTGTTCGCGCGGATGCGCGCGGGCGAATTTCCGGACGGCTCGCGCGTATTGCGCGCGAAAATTGACATGGCGTCTGGCAACCTGAACCTGCGCGACCCCGTGATGTACCGCATTCGCCAAGCCGAGCACCATCGTACCGGCAATGCGTGGTGCATCTATCCGATGTACGATTGGGCGCACGGTCAATCCGATTCTATCGAAGGCGTGACGCACTCACTCTGCTCGATGGAGTACGAAGACCATCGCCCGCTGTACGATTGGTTCCTCGACACGCTCGGCATTTACCACCCGCGCCAAATCGAATTCGCGCGCTTAAACATGACCTACACCGTGATGAGCAAGCGCAAACTGCTGCAACTCGTGAACGAAGGACTCGTCGCCGGCTGGGATGATCCGCGTATGCCGACCCTGTGCGGTTTGCGTCGTCGCGGTTTCACGCCCGAATCCATCCGCGAGTTTGCCAATCGCATCGGCGTGGCGAAGAATCAGAATCTCATCGAAGTCGAATTGCTCGAGCACTGCGTCCGCGAGGACTTGAACAAGCGCGCCGCGCGCATGATGGCGGTTTTGCATCCGCTCAAAGTTGTCATCGAAAATTACCCGGCAGGTCAGGTCGAAGAGTTGGACGCGGTGAACAATCCCGAAGACGCGACGATGGGCACGCGCAAGGTCCCGTTCGCGCGCGAACTCTGGATTGACCAGGATGATTTTCGTGAAGACCCGCCGAAAAAATATTTTCGACTTGCGCCCGGCGCTGAAGTGCGTTTGCGCTACGCGTACATCGTCAAGTGTACGAGCGTCGTCCACAACGAACGCGGCGAGGTCGTCGAGGTGCGCTGCACGTACGATCCGGCGACGCGCGGCGGTTCGACGGATCGCAAAGTCAAAGGCACGATCCATTGGGTTTCGGCGCAACACGCGGTACCGGCAGAGGTGCGTTTGTACGAAAACTTGTTCTTGTCGCCCAAACCGGACGAAGCCGAAGATTGGAAAGCGCAGATCAATCCCAACTCGCTCGAAACGTTGACGAACTGCTACATCGAACCGGCGCTCGCGCAAGCGCATGTCGGCGAGCATATCCAGTTTGAACGCGTGGGCTATTTCTGCGTTGATCCGGATTCTAAACCCGGTCGTCCGGTTTTCAATCGCACTGTCACCTTGCGCGATACGTGGGCGAAAATCGAGAAAGCCGGATAGGGCTGGCGGAAATGTAGATGTAGGACACGGACGTATCGTCTCAAACCGATCGTCCGTTTTTTTTGTCCAATGGCGAATGTATTTTTCCAGCTAGGTACCTTCTCTTTAACATGAACGGTAATGACGAAGTTGTTGCTCTGCAATGAAAGTAGGGATGATGAATCAAATTACTGCCGATCTGGGCACCAATCGTACTATTCTCACGTCACGGCATACCTTCGCGGTCTACAAAGACCGTCTTAATCTACTCAGTCAGATTGATGTCCTCGAATCCCTCGTCATTCCAACCCTGCGCGCACAATCACACAATCCAATGTCTCATCAATCTTTGCAAGAAGCCGAGACACGCTTGGCAGAGTTAAAAAACCGGCTGAACGTGTTAGAGATTGATTGACCGCGCATGGTTGACGTTCAAGCGCACTGTTTTCAAAGCAGTGCGCTTTTTTATTTGAATTGAAAACGGCATGCCGAATTGCGCTTTAGGTTTTCTGTGCTATAATCGGCGCTCGTGACAGCAAGACGGGAAACACTCGCTCAAATAGTTCTAGCGGTTGGCGCGGGTCTGGTGCTCGGTTGCATTTTCGGCGCGGTCGCGATTGCCGGATTGTTCGTCCAATCCGGCACACTTGCCGCGATGCTCGCCACCGCAACGCCCACACCGACCGCGACGTTGCCGCGCCCGCAACCGACGATCACGTTGCGCCCAACCTCGACGCGCGTGCCGACGCCGGAACCGGCAACACCTGCGCCAACTCCGTCGCCCGATAACACACCCGCGCCAACCGTCGCGCGCACGCCGATCACGATTCGTTCCGGACGCATCGTCACGAACACGCATTTGTACGTCACGCGCCCGGTCGCGCCGAACGCGATGGCAACTGTGCCGGCGCTGACGTATCTGTACGGCACAACTTCACGCGGGGACTATGACGTGCATCACGGCGAAGAATTTGTGAATCCGACCGGCACGCCGCTGTTCGCGGTCGCCGATGGCGCTGTCGTCGTCGCAGGCGATGATACGAGCGCGCGCTTGTGCGGCGACGATAACAAAAAGACGTGCGGGCGCGATATCAACTTTTACGGCAAACTCGTCGTGATTCAACTCGCGCGGCAATACAAAGATCAGCGCGTCTTTGCGTTGTACGGACACATGAATCGCATCGCGGTCAACGTCGGCGATCAAGTCAAGCAAGGCGATCCGCTCGGCGAAATCGGCATGACCGGCATCGCGGTGGGACCGCACGTGCATTTCGAGATTCGCGTCGGCGTGAACGATTACGCGCACACGCGCAATCCGATTTTGTGGACCACGCCGCTGACCGGGCGCGGCGCTCTCGTCGGACGCTTCGCGGAAAAAGGCGTACTGACGCGCGGCGCGATCATTCAATTATGGCGCGCCGATCCGGAACAATTCATCTACTCGATTGAATCGTACAGCCGCGACGAATTTCCGCCGGTCAACTCGGACGATGAACTCGGCGAGAATTTCGCGTTTCCCGATCTCGCCGCCGGCGATTACGTCGTGCGCGTCAGCGGACAACAGTACGCCGCGCGTGTCACCGTCGAAGCCGGCAAGTTGACGTTTGTTGAATTAGGACAGTAATTTTTATTTCACCACAGAGGTCACAGAGCACACAGAGATTTTATTTTTTATCTCTGTGCTCTCCGTGCGCTCTGTGGTAGAGAGATTGGTCGTATGTCAGACGTTCGCGTTCGCTATGCACCCAGCCCGACCGGCGCGCCCCACGTGGGCAACATTCGCACCGCGTTGTTTTCGTATTTGTGGGCGCAACACACCGGCGGCAAATTCATTCTCCGCATCGAAGACACCGACCAGGCACGCGAAGTCGAAAATGGCTTGTCACTGATTCTCGATTCGTTGCGCTACCTCGGCATCGCGTGGGACGAGGGTCCGGATGTCGGCGGCGCGTACGGACCGTACGAACAATCGAAACGCTTGCCGATTTATCGCGAACACGCGGACTGGCTTGTCGCGCAAGGCGCGGCGTATCGTTGCTACTGTTCGTCCGAACGCTTGGAGCAAATGCGCGCCGAGCAACACGCGAAAGGTCTGCCGACGCGGTACGATGGCAAGTGTCGCTTTCTTTCGCCAGAGGAACGCGTGGCGCGCGACCGCGCCGGCGATCCGTACGTCATTCGGCTCGCCGTACCGCAAGAAGGCAAAACGACTCTGCCCGATTTCATTCACGGCGATTTGACGATTGCGAACAAGGACGTGGACGACCAGGTGTTATTAAAGTCGGACGGATTCCCGACGTACCACCTCGCCGTCGTCGTGGACGATCACC
Source organism: Chloroflexota bacterium (assembly GCA_016219275.1). NCBI lineage: Bacteria > Bacillati > Chloroflexota > Chloroflexota bacterium. The sequence goes on along the minus strand of JACRBM010000064.1, from coordinate 27,738 downwards.
TGATGAAGATTTCGCACGTGATGCGCGGCGACGATTGGATTCCTTCGTTCCCGAAACACGTTTTGTTGTATCAGGCGTTTGGCTGGGAAATTCCGCCGCACGGTCACGTGCCGCTCGTCCTGGGTCCGGATAAAAAGAAACTGGGCAAGCGCCACGGCTCGACGAGTGTTGTGCAATTTCGCGATGAAGGGTACTTACCGGAGGCGATGTTCAATTTTCTCGCGCGCCTGGGTTGGTCGTACGACGACAAGAGCGAAGTGTTCTCGCGCGCGCAATTGATCGAACTCTTTACGCTCGACAAGATCGAGCACGCGCCGGCGATCTTCGATTACGGCAAACTCGATTGGCTGAACGGCTATTACATCCGCGAATTGCCGGACGATGAACTCGCCGCGCGGTTGCAACCGTTTATCCCCCGCGCCGATCTCGCGACCTTGCGCGCGCTTGCGCCGCTGGTGAAACCGCGCATCAAAAAACTGAACGAGATCGCCGCGATGGTGGATTTCTTGTTCGAAGAGGATGTGGAGTACGATCCGCAACTACTCGTCGGCAAAGCCGACGCCGCCTCCGCGCTTGCCGCGTTGCGCGCCGCCGAAGCGACGCTCGGCAAGTACGCCGCGTTCGACGACGAAGAAAAAGTCGAAGCCGAATTACGCGCAGACGCGGAAAAACTGGGACAAAAGAACGCGCAATTTTTCGGTACGCTCCGCGTCGCGGTCACCGGCAAAACGGTCACACCGCCGTTGATGGGCGTGATGAAAATGATGGGACGCGCGAAAACTCTGCGGCGCATCGCGCGGTCGATCATGTTGTTGGAGGGATTAGTTCGATAGCGGCATGGCAACGCATTAAACGCCTTTAATCTGGGCTTAATTTGAATCTCATCGTGGCTTGTTAGCGTTAGTTGCCGTAATTTACATTGAGCGCGGTCACGAATTCCGCTTTTGAATTGTCGCCCTGAGCGAAGCGAAGGGTATCGCGATTCGCTAGTTGCGAGATGCTTCGCCGTGAAAAACGCTCCTCAGCATGACACGAAAAGTTTCTTTTCCGGATACACGCCACCCACGGGGTGAAAGCATAAATCAGAAATCGAAGATCGAATATTCCACCAGGGAGTTTGTCTATGCCAAATGACAATGTGATGATTAGTGTCGAGAACTTGAGCAAAACGTATGGCACGTACACGGCATTGCGCGACGTGACGTTCAACGTGCAGAAAGGCGAGGTGCTCGGTTTTCTCGGACCGAACGGCGCGGGCAAGACGACGACGATGCGGATCGTCACCGGCTATATGCCGGCATCGGCGGGCGTCGCGCACGTCGCCGGGTTTGACGTGTTCGAGCAATCTATCGAAGCGCGCAAGCGCATCGGCTATTTGCCGGAAAGTGTGCCGCTCTACACCGAAATGACGGTGTGGGATTATCTCGATTTCACGGCGCGCTTGCGGAGCGTCAAAGATCGTGATGCCGCAATCGAGCGCGCGATGGAATTGACGAACATTGACGACCGCGCGAATCAATTGATCGGCAAGTTGTCGAAAGGGTACCGTCAACGCGTCGGCATCGCGCAAGCTATCGTCCACAATCCCGATGTGCTGATCCTCGATGAGCCGACCATCGGGTTGGATCCGCGCCAGATCATCGAGATTCGCAATTTGATCAAATCGCTCGCGGGCGAACACACCGTCGTGCTCAGTACGCACATTCTGCCCGAAGTGAGCCAGACCTGCTCGCGCGTGCTCATCATCGCCGAAGGTAAAATCGTCGCGGAGGACACGCCCGAACGATTGACCGCGCGCGTGCGCGGCGCGGAACATGTGCACTTGCAAGTCGCCAAGCCCACGCCCGACATCGCAACCGAACTCGAAAAAATCCTGGGTGTATTGAGCGTCCAAGCCAAAGACCCCGCCACCGGCGAGTACGAAATCGAAACCAACCTGGGCACCGATCGGCGCGCCGACATCGCCGCGATGGCGGTGCAGCGCGGTTGGGGTGTCCTCGAACTGCGTCCCGTCAGTATGTCACTCGAAGAAGTGTTCTTGAAACTGACGACCGAAGAGACCGCAGAACCGGTGGAGCAATAAGGAGCCACGATGAGTAACGTTTGGACGATCACTGTTCGCGAACTTAAATCATTTTTCGTTTCGCCGATCGCGTACTTGACGAGCGCGTTCTTTCTGCTGGTCACCGGCGCGTTGTTCGCCGCGATCCTCACGTCGAGCGCGGATGCGAGTCTGCGTCCGTTGTTTGGCAACATCACGTTCATCGTGTTGTTGATCGCGCCGGCGCTGACGATGAAAGTGCTGGCGGACGAACGCCGCATGGGCACGATTGAACTCTTGTTCACCGCGCCGGTGCACGATTGGCAAATCGTCGTCGGCAAATACCTGGGCGCGTTGATTTTGTACCTCACCATGTTTGTGGGACCCACGCTGTACTATTTTTTGATTCTGCGCGTCTTTGGGCAACCCGAAATCGGACCGACGCTGACCGGCTATCTGGGCGTGTTCTTGCTCGGCGCGAGTTTTCTCGCCGTTGGCGTGTTCACCTCCTCGTTGACGCAAAATCAGATTATCGCGTGGTTGGGCGGTTTCGCCATTCTGATTTTGCTGTGGATTGCGGACGCGCTGGCAAGTTGGGCGGGGTATGGTCCAGTGCGTGATGCGTTCTCGTATATGGCGATCACGCGGCACTATGAAAACTTTTTGCGCGGCGTCGTCGAGTTAGCGGATGTGCTTTATCCGTTAAGCATCGTCGCCGTATTCCTATTCTTGACGACGCAATTGTTGCAATCCCGGAGGTGGCGCTAATGCGAGAACGATTAAATGCGTGGGCGATCTATTTCGCCGGTGTCGCCATCGCTTTGTGGGTGGCGGCGGCAATCTTGTACCTGATCGGTAATCAACCGAACGAACGTTTGATCGCGCTCGGCGTGATCGGCGCGGTGCTCTTTGGGCTGTACGTGTACGCGCGGCCCACCGAAGTGCGCGACGCGCTGACGGGGCGGACGGTGCGTTATGGCGCCAACACGCTCATCGCGATTATCGCGTTTGTCGGCATCGTCGGATTGCTCAACTATTTGGGCAACCGTTACAACGTGCGCTGGGACGTGACGGCGAATCAAGCGTATACCTTGTCGCCGCTGACCGCGAATATCGTCCAGGGTTTGAAAGACCCGGTGACGGCAGTGGCGTTCTATTCTCCCGAAGCGCCGAACCGGCGCGAAGCGGAAGATCGTTTGCGCGATTACACGCAGCTGGGTCCCAAGTTCACGTACAAGTTTATTGATCCGTACGCCGACCCGGCAATGGCGAAGGACTTTAAGGTTCCGCAGGATGGCGTGATCGTGCTGGAACGCGGCACGCGGCGCGAGAATGTGTTCGGCACGGACGAATCGAGTTTGACGAACGCACTGCTCAAAGTGTCTCAAGAAACTCAATCCGTGATTTATTTTGTGACCGGGCACGGCGAGCACACTCTGACGGACACGAACCAGAATGGTTACGCGCGTATCGGCGCGGTGCTCGAAGCGTTCAACTACAAAACGGCGACGATCAATCTGAAAACCGTCACCGATACCTTGCCCTCCGATTTGTCCGCGCTGGTCATCGCCGGTCCTGTTCAGCCGTACGATCCGGCAGAAGTCAAACGCGTGCAGGATTACATCACCGCCGGCGGGCGCGTGTACTTGATGTTCGATCCGCAACTGGAAGCCGGTTTCGGCGATGTGATCAAGAACCTGGGTCTGGTGTTACGGAACGATATGGTGATTGATCCCAAGCTGGGCTTTTTCGGGCGCGCGCAGATTCCGGTCGTCAATGATTTCCAGCCGCATACGATCACCAAAGACCTCGTCGGCATTGATGTGGTTCTCCCCGGCGCGCGCTCGGTCAACGCCGAAAGCGCCGCCGCGCCGAATCGCACCACCACTGCGCTCTTTGCGACGAGCGAACTGAGCTGGGGGGAAACCGATTTCGAGGCGCTCAAGAATCAAAAGGTGCAACTCGATGTTGGCGCGGACACGCGCGGTCCGTTGAATATCGCGTACGCGGTCGAGATTGCCGGCGAGAAAGCGGCGCGCGTCGTGGTGATGGGCAACTCGACGTTCGTCGCGAACGGCAACCTGGACGCACTGTTCCGCGCGAACAGCGCGGACGCGGGCAACCTCATTCTGTTCCGCAACGTGATCAACTGGTTGACCGGTCAGGAAAACTTGATCGCGATTCAGCCCAAAACCCCAACGCAAGCCAAGCCGATCATCCTCACCGCCGAACAGGACGCGTTTGTGAAATTGTCGAGCGTGGCGCTCTTGCCGATGGTGATCGTGTTGATCGGCGTGTTGGTCTGGATAAGGAGACGTTAAGTGAAGTCGCGCAGTACTCTGATTATGGTCGCGGTCTTTGCGCTGTTAGCCGGCTACGTCTACTTTTTCGAAATCAACAAGACGACCGAACAGATCAATCAAGCGATGGGCACGCCGACTGCCGCGACCCAGCCGTATGTGTTGCAACTCAAAGCGGCAGACGTGAAAACGCTCCAGGTGCGCGATCTGCGCGCCGCGCGCGAAGTGACGGTCTCGCGCACGGACAAGGGTTGGCGCATCATGCCGCTCGACCAGGATGCCGACGCGCCCAAGATTGATCAAGCCATCGGCTATGTCGCGACGCTGCAGGCAACGCGCGTGTTGGCGAACGTCAGCGACCTCAAAGCGTATGGCTTGAGCGCCGCCGCGCTCGAGATTCGCGTGGTGACGAACGATGGCACGGCGTATGCGATCACCGTTGGCGACAAAACGCCGGACGATTCGAACTACTATGTGATCTACACCGGCGCGACCGACAAGGTGTTTATCGTTGGCACATGGATCATTGACGGCGCCAAGGTGTTGTTGGACGCGCCGCCGCTCATCACACCGACGGCGACACCGCCTCCAGCCGAGACACCTACGCCCGCGGCGATCGGCACACCCAAGCCATGAACCAAGACCCGCAGGGTTTACGAAACCCTGCGGGTCTTTTTTGTCACGGCTTTTCTAAAGTCGCTTGACTCACTTGCCAACCTAACCCCCAACCCCTTCCCTATAAGGGTAGGGGGCAGGGGGATGGGTCTGCAAATGACTTTTGAAAAACCGTGTCTTTTTTGTAAAGCAATTTGACTTGAGGCATATCTTGTGCTATAGTTGCGCCACATTTTTCAGGAAGGGGCGAGACTAATTAGCGACAAGGATTTTCGAATCAACCGACAGATTCGCGCCAAAGAAGTTCGCGTCATTGATGCGGACGGCAAGCAAGTCGGTGTTCTGCCCACGTTCGAGGCATTACGCATGGCGCAAGACCGCGATCTCGATCTCGTCGAGGTTGCGCCCAATGCCCAACCACCGGTCTGCCGCGTAATTGATTTTGGCAAGTTCATGTACGAGCGCACCAAAAAAGAGCGCGAAGCCAAAAAAGGTCAGAAGCAGATCGAGATCAAAGAATTACGCATTCGTCCCAAAACGAATTGGTATCATACCGGTTTCAAGCTCAAACGCGTGCGCGAGTTTCTGAAAGACGGCAACAAAATTCGGGTGCGCGTGGTCTTTCGAGCGCGCGAGATGACGCACCTGGGTATCGGACGCGAGATTCTGGAAAAGGTCGCGACGGAACTTGCCGACGCCGCCACCATCGAGCAAGCCCCGTTGATGGACGGCAAAAGTATGATGATGTTGCTGATACCTGGACCGATGAAGGGTGGACCGGATGCCGCACGGGCGTTGGTGCAAAACTCGCGCATCGTCGTCCAGTCGCCGGATGAAGTCAAGCCGCCGGTTGCCTAAGCTTTTCTAATCGAACAACCGTCACGGTCGGGGTTCTGCCCCGACTGTTTCTTGTAGATTTCCGATTGCAGATTTCCGATTGCAGATTTTCGCCCCCAGCCCCGGCGGAAAATCGCTATCAATACAAAATCTAAAATCTGAAATCATAAATCTGAAATAACACCTGGGAGGATATGGTGCCCAAACTGAAAACCCACAAAGCCACTGCCAAACGTTTCAAAGTGTCGGCAACCGGCAAATTGATGCACACCAAGGTCGGCAAGTCGCACTTGCGCCGCCGCAAAGCCAAACGCAACAAGCGCGCATTTGATCGCCGGGTGGAAGTTGAGAGCCACGAACGCGCCAAAAAGATTCATCAACTCGCGCCAACGCTACGCCAAAAATAGCAATTGGCAAATGGCGTATAGCAGATTGCGATCCGCAATCAGCCATTTGCTATACGCGATTTGCTAAATGGGAGATTACGATGCCTAGAGTGAAACGTGGCGTTACGTCACACGCGCGCCACAAAAAAGTATTGAAGCAGACGAAAGGGCAAGCCCTGTCGCGCAGTTTGCTGTTCCGCCGCGCGAACGAAGGGTTGCTCCATTCCAAGTATTACGCGACCGTCGGGCGCAAGAAACGCAAGGACGATTTTCGCCGCTTGTGGATCGCGCGCATCAACGCCGCCGCGCGACCGCTGGGATTGACGTACAGCAAGTTGATCGCGGGCTTGAAAAAAGCCGGCGTCGAGCTGGACCGCAAGGCGCTCGCCGACATTGCGATCCGCGATGAAAACGCGTTCGCCAAGTTGGTTGAGACCGCAAAGGCGTAGTGCCAGCAGTCAGTCGTCAGTAGACAGTAGTCAGACGGAGAGGAATCGATTCTCTTATACACATCGGCTCATGCGTGAGAACTTGCGCGTGAGCCGATGTTACGTTGATAGCAAGATTTCTTGATGGAAAAGTGGCAGCGAGTCATTATGAACAAGAGAAAGAAACGTCTTAGCGAAGTGATTAGAATATTCTATGAGGAATACCGACGGAAGCACGCTTGGTGGGATCCTAATGACCGTCAATATGACCACAAGGTACAGCAAAGAGTCAAGCGAATGAACCCATTAGAACTCGACGAACGATTGCGGTATGATGAATTTGACCAGAGGCAACTTGACGATGCCGCTCAGAATGATCCTGATGAATTGAAATGATCACCAGCCACGCCAACCCCAAAATCAAACTCGTCCGCGCACTCGCGCGGCGCAAGGAACGGTACGCCGCGCAGCAATTCGTCGCGGAAGGTGTGCGCCTCATCGAAGAAGCGGTGAACGCGAACATCATTCCCGCGTTTGCGCTCTACACCGCAAAGATCGAAGGTGAGCCGCGCACACACGCGTTGCTCGAACGCTTGCGCGCGCTCACGCCGGACACGCTTGAGGTGAGCGACGCGCTGATGCAGGAGATCGCGAGTACCGAAACGCCGCAAGGCATCGTCGCGGTTCTGCCGTTCATCGAACTCGCATTGCCCGCGCACCCGCAATTCATTTTGATTCTCGACGCGGTACGCGATCCTGGGAATGTCGGCGCAATTCTGCGTTCGGCGCGCGCGGCGGGTGTGGACGCGATCTTCTTCGCGCACGGCGCCGCCGATCCGTACAACGACAAGGTCGTGCGCGCGGCGATGGGCGCGCATTTTTATCTCCCGATCCGCGTAAGGGCTTGGACGGAAATTAAGGAAATGATGGAAATGATGCCGCGCATCTATCTCGCGGACGCGCGCGGCGAGATCGTGTACACGCGCGCGGATTGGTCGCGCCCGGTCGCGTTGATCGTCGGCGGCGAAGCGGAAGGCGCGGGCGACGATGCGAAAACAATCGCGACCGCGCGCGTGGCGATTCCGATGCACGGCGGCGCGGAATCGCTCAACGCGGCGATGGCGACGACCGTGTTGTTGTTTCAAGCCGCGCATTTCACGACGAGGTGAACCATGCAAGACAATCCCTTCATCGGCGTGTGGAAACTCATCAAGTACGAAATTCGTTTGGCGGACGGCATCTCGATTCATCCGTTCGGCGAAGGCGTGCGCGGAATTTTGATCTATGAGCCGGACGGACACATGGCGCTGCAGGTGATGGAAGCCGACCGACCCAGGTTTGCGTCGAACGATTGGCAACGCGGCACGCCGGAAGAAATCCAAGCCGCGTTTCAAGGGTGCATGGCGTACTGGGGCACGTTCGAGGTGGATACGATGCGTCCGATGGTGATTCATCACGTCGAGGGCTGTACGTATCCGAACTGGGTTGGGATTGATCGCGAACAATTTTACGAATTTACCGGCGACTTGCTCACGCTCATGTCTGCGCCGATGACGCTCGCGGAAGAGCAGGTCGTCAATTATCTCGAATGGCGACGCGCGCGTTGAGCGCAGCGAAAAATCAGGGGCGACCGCACAGGTCGCCCGTTTTATTTTCTATCCATCACCAACTTGTAAATCGGACCGTCACCACGATCTGAAAAAGAAGGGCGCGAACGAACCCGCGCGGCGTCGTTTTTGCCGCGCTTGACGCGAAATCTGAAATTGGTATAATCATCATACCAATTATGCAAGACCAGCCAATTCACGCGGCGCGACTCTACGAACAGGTCGTCGCGCGCATCGAAACGCAAATTTTGAACGGCGAATTCCACCCGGGCGACCGTCTCCCGAACGAGCGCGAACTCGCCGAAAAATTTCGCGTCAGCCGCACGGTCGTGCGTGAGGCAGTCAAGACCCTGCGCGAAAAGGGGCTCGTCAGTAGCGAGCAGGGGCGCGGCACGTTTGTGACCGACGGCACCTCGCGCGCCGCGCGCGACTCGCTCGGACGGATGATGCAGATCGGCACGACCGAACGGGCGGATGACCTTGTCGAGGCGCGCGAATTGTTCGAGCCGGAGATCGCCGCGCTCGCCGCCAAACGCGCGACCAGGCAAGACCTTGCCGACCTGAACGCGATTGTCGCGACAATGGATCGCACCATTGACGACGCCGACGCGTTCATCGAAGCCGACCTCGCGTTTCACCTCGCGCTCGCGCGCGCAACCCAGAACGCGTTCATCCCTACGCTACTCGACCCAATCGTGGATTTGCTCCGCGAGCATCGCAAGAAAATTTTCCTCGTCAACGGCGCGCCGCGCGGACAATCCCATCACAAGAAAATTCTCAAAGCGATTTGCGCGCACGATCCCCAAACCGCGCGCGAGGCGATGCGCGCGCATCTCAGGCAAGTACGGCGCGATAGTGAAAAGTAAATGGTAAATGGTCATTGCCAATGACCATTTACAAATTACCAACCCCGGAGGCACAATGGCAAACCTAGGTTTCATCGGACTCGGCGTGATGGGCAGTCGCATCGCGAAACGATTACTTGACGCGGGACACACCATCGCCGGGTACAATCGCACGAAATCGAAAGCGCAGTGGTTGCTCGATGCGGGAATGAAGTGGGGCGACTCGCCGCGCGCGGTCACGCAAGCAAGCGATGTTGTGTTCTCGATGGTGACGAACACCGAGGCGTTGCGCGCAATCGTGAACGGCGAGGATGGAATTCTTGCCGGTTTGTCGCGCGGCAAGGTGTACGTCGACATGAGCACGGTCAGCCCGGCGGCATCGCGCGAGATCGCCGCGCAAGTCGCCGCGCGCGGCGCGCAGATGCTCGATTCGCCGGTATCGGGGAGCGTTATCACGCTCGAACAAGGGAACGTATCGTTGATGGTTGCAGGCGACCAGGCGACCTTCGACGCAATCAAACCGATTCTGCTCGCGATCGGTCCGAAAGTGAATTACGTTGGCGCGAACGGACTCGCGGTCACGATGAAAATCGCCACGAACCTGTCGCTCGCGGTGCAGATGCTCGCCTTCAGCGAAGGCGTGCTCATCGCGGAAAAAGCCGGCATTCCGCGCGCGACCGCCGTCGAGGTTTTGCTCAACAGCGTGATCGCGTCGCCGATGGTCAAGTATCGTGGACCATTCGTTTTGAAATTGCCGGACGAAGCGTGGTTCGACGTGAACATGATGCAAAAAGATATGTTGCTCGCGCTCGAACTGGGTCGCCAACTTGACGTGCCGCTGCCGACGACCGCGGCGACGAACGAGATGCTTACGACCGCGCGTGGCATGGGATTTGCGAAAGAGGATTTCGCGGTGATGTTTCAAGCGCTGGCGCAAATGGCGGGGATAAAAGGGTAATTGGTAAATGGTAATAACGTTTTACGCATCACATTTTGGAGTTTACAAATGACCGACCACATAGACCTCGAACAATCCTTGCACATGTACCAACAAATGGCAAAGATTCGCGCGTTTGAAGAACAGGTGAACGAACTCTACAAAGGCGCGAAAATGCCAGGACTGGCGCATCTCTACACTGGCGAGGAAGCGGTCGCGGTTGGCGTGTGCGAGGCGTTGCAGCGCGACGATTACATCACGAGTACGCATCGTGGGCACGGGCACTGTCTCGCCAAAGGCGCGCGGGTGGATCGTATGTTCGCGGAATTGCTGGGCAAGGAAGCCGGGTATTGTCGCGGCAAGGGCGGCTCGATGCACATTGCCGATCCGGATTCTGGCAACCTGGGCGCGAACGCGATTGTCGGCGGGAGCGCGGGCATCGCGACCGGCGCGGCAATGTCGGCGAAAATGCGCGGCAGTGGTCAGGTCGCGGTCTGCTTTTTCGGCGATGGCGCGATGAATCAGGGTTTGCTGTACGAAGTGATGAACATGGCGCAGTTGTGGAAACTGCCGGTGATTTACGTGTGCGAAAATAATCTATACAACGAGTACACGCATAACAACGAAACGACTGCCGGCGAGTTGAGCGCGCGCGCACGTGCGTTTGGCATGTGCGCGGAAATCGTGGATGGGCAAGACGTGCACGCGGTTTATGTGGCAATGCAACGTCTGGTCGAACGCGCGCGACGCGGACAAGGTCCGGCATTTTTGCAGTGCGACACGTACCGTTATTACGGTCATCACGTCGGCGACATCAATCGCGCGTACTATCGCTCGAAAGAGGAAGAACTCGAATGGCGAACAAATCGCGATCCGCTGAAAATTTTGGGTAATTGGTTGATTGGTAATTCATTGACGGATCAATCCGTGCTTGAGCGAATCGAAGCTGATGTAAACGCCGAAGTCGAATCTGGCGTCGCGTTCGCGCTCGACGCGCCGTATCCGGATGTGAGCGAAGTGGATGAAGATGTTTACGCATAGAAAATTTGGACGCGGATTAACGCGGATAAAAAGAAAAAATCCGCGTGCATCCGCGTTAATCCGCGTCCCATAAATCTCGTTCTTGAGGTATGCAATGCCTGACCGCGAACTCACGTTTGCCGAAGCGATCCGCGAAGCATTGGCGGAAGAAATGCGGCGCGACCCGCGCGTGTTCATCCTCGGCGAGGATGTCGCCGAAGCGGGAACGCCGTTCAAAGTACTGTCCGGCTTATTTGAAGAATTTGGCAAAGACCGCGTGATTGACACGCCGATCTCCGAGCCAGGTTTTTCCGGCATCGGCGTTGGCGCGGCGATGACCGGAATGCGCCCGGTCGTGGACATCATGTTCGGCGATTTCCTGGGCTTGGTGATGGATCAGGTGGCAAACCAAGCCGCCAAAGTGCATTACATGTCCGGCGGCAAATTGCGCGTCCCGATGGTGTTTCGCACGACGATGGGCGCGACGCGACGCTCTGCCGCGCAACATTCGCAATCACTTCACGCGTGGGTAAGCCATATCCCAGGATTAAAGGTTGCGATTCCTTCGACGCCGTACGATGCAAAGGGTTTAATGAAGACCGCGATTCGCGATGAAAACCCGGTTGTCTTTTTTGAAGACAAGATGATGTACAAACTCAAAGGCATTGTGCCAACGGACGAGTACACGATTCCATTTGGCGTCGCGGATATTAAACGCGCGGGCGACGACATCACGCTCGTCGCGACGAGTTCGATGGTGCAGGTCGCGCTCGGCGCGGCGGAAATGCTAAAGGAAATCGGCATCCGTGCAGAGGTGATTGATCCGCGGACGACCTTGCCGCTCGACAAGCACACGCTCGTCGAGTCGGCGAAGAAAACGTCGCGCGCCATCGTGATTGACGAAGGGTACGAGCAGTACGGCGTCACCGCCGAAATCGCGTCGGTCATCGCGGATGGCGCGTTCTACTATCTCGATGCGCCGGTCAAGCGCATGGGCGCGCTGGACGTGCCGGTGCCCTTCTCGCCGGTGCTCGAAGACCTGACCGTGCCGACGGAGCAGAGTGTGTTTGAGATGGCGAAGATGTTGTGCGGGAAATAAGTTATCCGCGAATTACGCGAATCTGCGACACTTTAGCACCGTTACTGATGAGTCGGAAATTTTACCGCAGAGGCGCGGAGCACGCGGAGCACGCTGAGATTATTGATATGAATTCTCTCCGCGCACTCTGCGCTCTCAGCGTCTCAGCGGTAAATACCAAATTCGCAGTAGCAATGCTACAGTCTCGAATCTGCGCTAATTTTTATTCGCGTAGATTCGCGTAATTCGCGGACGAAAAGGAGTGATACAATGGCAATCAAAACCTACGGCACGATGGCAGTAGACTGGGAACAGCGCATTGACTTTGAGCGATTGCGCCGGGAACGACTTGGGCGCGCCAAGAAACTTTTGAAGGAATCGGAGATGGGCGCGTTGCTTTGCTTCGACATGAACAACGTGCGCTATCTCACCGCGACGCACATCGGCACGTGGGCGCAGGACAAGATGAATCGCTTTACGTTGTTGCCGCAAGACGACGAGCCGATTCTCTGGGATTTCGGCTCGGCGGCGCGGCATCATCAACTCTACGCGCCCTGGCTCGGCGAGAAACGCTCGCGTCCCGGCATCTCACTTTTGCGCGGTGCCATGTCGCCGGAGATGGGACGCGCGGAAGATGTCGCGCACAAAATCTGGGTCGAGTTGAAAGAGCGCGGCTTGGAAAAAGAGCCGGTCGGCGTGGACATTGCCGAAGTGCCCGTGCTGTTTGAGTTGCAGAAAAAAGGTTTGAAGGTCGTGGACGGACAGCAACTCATGTCTGACGCACGGCTCATCAAGACCCAGGACGAGATCGCGCTCATCACACACGCCGCCGCGCAAGTGGACGCCGCGTATGACGAACTCTATCGCGCGATGAAACCGGGGATGCGCGAGAACGAAGCGGTCGGCATCGTTTCCAAAGTGTTGTACGATCTCGGCTCCGAGTACGTCGAAGCGGTGAACGCGATCTCCGGCGAACGCTGCAATCCGCACCCGCACGTTTTCTCGGATCGTATGTTGCGCCCCGGCGACCCGGTGTACTACGACGTTCTGCAATCGTACATGGGTTATCGCACGTGCTATTATCGCACGTTCGTTATCGGTTACGCCTCGCGCGCGATGGTGGACGCGTACAAACGTTGCCGCGATTATCTCGACGCGGCAATCGAACTGATTCGCCCTGGGCGCACGACCGGCGAAGTTGCGTCCGTGTGGCCTAAAGCCACCGAGTTTGGCTTCCCGAACGAAGAAGCCGCGTTCGCGTTGCAGTACGGTCATGGGGTCGGTCTCGCGATTTGGGAAAAGCCGGTCATCAGTCGCCTCGTCTCGCTCGATCATCCCATCGCGTTGAAACCGGGGATGGTGTTTGCGCTCGAAACGTTCTGGCCCTCGACCGATGGTTGGAGCGCGGCGCGCATCGAAGAAGAAATCGTCGTCACGGAAACCGGGCACGAAATCATCACGCGTTTTCCGGCAAACGATTTGATGGTCGCCGGGCATCACTATTACACCGCGACCGGTCCGCTGCCGACGACGCGCGTGCACGATCCAGAGCCGAACGAGGATGTGAAGAAAATGGTCGCGGCGGTCAGAGGTTAAGTTTCGTTACTTCCTTCAGTTCCCTTTGTGGGAAGTCAGGGAACTGAGGGAAATCAGGGAACTCGGAGAGTCGAATGCCCACAAACATCATCATGCCCGCGCTCGAAATGGCGCAGGATACCGGAAAAATTTTACGCTGGCTCAAGCGCGAAGGCGACGCAGTGACAAAAGGCGAGCCGATCATGGAGATTGAGACGGACAAAGTTACCGTCGAGATCGAAGCGACTGCGACCGGCACGCTCGCGAATGTTACCGCGCGCGAAGGCGATGTGATCCCGGTTGGGCAAACGATCGCGCTGATCGTTGATTCGGTAGAGACGTTGCGTGCAACGTCTCTACCGGTGTCACCGGTCGCGCGTAAAATCGCGGAGGATCACGGCGTTGACCTCGCGCGTGTGAAACCGGGCGGCGGGCGCGTTGAGAAAGCGGATGTGCTGGCGTATCTTGCTCTCACCCCCAGCCCCTCTCCCGTTCGCAAAATCGGCGAACAGGTGAGGGGAGCAAAAATTCCCGCGTCTCCCCAAGCGCGTCGCCTGGCGAGCGAGCGAAATGTTGATCTCGCAACCCTGCGCGGCTCTGGTCCCGACGGCGCAATTATCGCGTCAGATGTTCCTACTGCTCCAACGTCCAACGTCCAACGTGAAACGTCCAATTTCCAACTTCCAACCTCTAACCTCCACGCGAAGCGTCCCATTTCCACTATCTGGCGCGTGATGGCGGAACGGATGACGACGAACTGGACGACTGTGCCGCACTTTTACGTTGTGCGCGAGGTGGACGCGCGCGCGCTCGTCGAATTGCGCGGACGTATCGCATCACTCGTCGAGAAACGCGTCGGCGTCAAACCGACGTACACCGATCTGCTCGTCAAGCTCATCGCACACACATTGCGCGATCATCCGCGCGTCAACGCAAGCTGGGTTGATGGAAACATCAAACTCAACGACGAGATCAACATCGGCATCGCGACCGCAATTGAAGACGGCTTGATCGTGCCGGTTGTGCACCGCGCGGACACGTTGACGATGGGCGACATCGCGACGCGTCGCAAGGACATGGTTGCACGCGCGGGCGCGGGCAAACTGAAACCGGCGGATATTGCCGGCGGTACGTTCACGCTGACGAACCTGGGAATGTACAACGTGGACGCGTTCAACGCAATCATCAACGCGCCGCAAGCCGCGATCCTTGCCGTCGGTCGCATCGCCGAGCGTGTGGTTGCGGTGAAGGGACAAGCCGTCGTGCGCCCGATGATGACCCTGACGTTATCGTGCGATCATCGCGTCGTGGACGGCGCGCGCGCGGCGCAATTCCTCGATGCGCTCGCCAATCTGATCGAAGAACCCTGGGCGCTCCTCGCGTAACCATCATTTTCGCAGTCGTGATGATTTTGACCCAAACGCACATTTACCTGCGTGGCGAAATGTGATAATGTGCCAGCGGAACTAATAATTCAGGTTTCTCGAAGAAACTTGGATTCTGACGAAGGCATCCCCAAAAGGAGAAGACACCGACGATGAAACTAGTCACATTTACCCAAGGTCACGCGCCGCGCCTCGGCGCGCAGATGGGCGAATTCGTGCTCGACCTGAATCGCGCGCAACCCAGTTTGCCAACCGACATGCTCGCGTTCCTCGACGCGGGCGAAGCGGCGATGGCGCTCACCCGCGAAACGGTCGAGCGCGCCGACGCGAAATTCCGGTTGCCCCAATCGGACGTAACCTTGCTTGCGCCTATCCCGCGCCCCGGCAAAATCATCTGCGTCGGGCACAATTATCACGGTCACACCGGCGCGACGCCGCCAACGTATCCGGATATTTTTGCGAAATTCAACAACGTCGTGCTTGCGCCGGGTCAACCGATCTTGCTCCCACGCATCGCGAATCAAGTGGACTATGAAGGCGAACTCGCGGTCGTGATCGGCGCACGCGCGCGTAACTTGCCGGAAGATCGCGCGCTCGATGTCGTCGCCGGGTACACGATTTTCAACGATGTAAGCGCGCGCGATTTTCAAAAGCGCCAATCGCAGTGGACGATGGGCAAAACATTCGATACGTTCGGTCCGCTGGGACCCGCGCTCGTCACGCGCGATGAGATCGCGCACATCGGCGCTCTCGATTTGTCGTTGTGGGTGAACGGCGAATTGCGCCAACATGCCAACACGCGCGATCTGATTTTCTCCGTGCCGTTTCTCGTTGCATATCTCAGTTCGGTGATGACGCTCGAACCAGGCGACCTCATTTCAACCGGCACGCCGAGCGGCACCGGCGCATCGCACACGCCGCCGATAATTTTGCGCGCGGGCGATGTCGTGAAAATCGCGATTGAACACATCGGCGTTCTGGAAAATCCGGTCGCGGCAGAAATCGCGTAAGCAAATTTGCTGGACGCATGCGCGTCCGGCGAGTAGGACATCCGTATCAGACAAAGCGTACTATTGTCCCCCACATCTGCGCGGCATATAATTTGGGCAAATTCCAAAGAGGTACTCTATGCCGCGCATCCTCGCGATTGACGACAGTCCAATCATTCACAAGATTATTACCGCCGCGTTGACCCCGCTCGGCTATCAAGTGATTACCGCGCCGGATGGCGAGCAGGGACTTGCAATGGTGCGGAGCACGTCCCCTGAACTCGTGATCACCGACGTGGTGATGCCGGGCATTGACGGGTACGAAGTCACCCGGCGGTTACGCCGCGATCCGGCGTTCGCGTATCTGCCGATTCTCGTGCTGACCAGCCAGGCGAGTCTCGACGAAAAGATTCGCGCGTTCGAAGCCGGCGCGGACGATTATGTCGTCAAGCCGTTCGAGCCGGGCGAACTCGCCGCGCGCTTGGCGGTATTGTTGCGGCGCGGTCAGGTCGCGCAGAGCGCGCAATCGCTCGGCTTGAAAACCGACGAACAGGCGCGTCTCATCGCGGTGCACAGTTTGCGCGGCGGGGTCGGTTGTTCCAGTCTTGCGGTCAACACCGCGATCGCGCTCGCCGGCTTGTGGGATGGCAAAACCGCCATGCTCGATTTGGTGACGACGAGCGGACAAGACGCGCTGATGCTCGATATGCCGTTGCGGCGCACGTGGGCGGACATTGCCGCGATTGCGCCGAATGAGCTCGACTGGGAAGCGCTCGAGACGATCATCGGTCAACACGCGAGTGGCTTGCACCTGATCGCCGCACCCACGTCGCCCGCCGATAGCGAGAACATCACCGGCGAGCACATCGACGCGATCTTGAAACTGCTCGTGCCGCGCTACGATTATGTCGTCGCCGACCTCAGTCACGATTTCAACGCGGTGGCGCTCCACGCGCTCGACAGCGCCGACCTGGTTCTGCTCGTCCTCGCGCCCGACCTTGCTTCGATTCGTTCCGCCTCCGCCGCCGTCGAGACGTACACCAAGCTAGGATACCCCGCCGATAAAATCCACGTCGTGTTGAATTGGACGTTTCAACGCCAAGGATTTGCGCGCAAAGATATCGAAGCCGCATTACGCCTGCCGATTCACCTCGTCTTGCCGTTTATGCCCGATCAAATTGTCACTGCGATCAATCGCGGCGCGCCCTTGATGCACACGCATCCGGATGAACCGGTCGCGGCGCTGATCGAAGATCACGCGTATCGCATCAGCAAAGAACGTCATCTCACCATTCCACCTGCCGCGCCGAAACTGGGTTGGCAGCGCGTCAAGAAACGTCTTGCCGCCGCCGCCACGCCGCCGCGCTAGGTGAAGGAGCCGCGCCGATGAAACAGGATGCTGGGTCGCAAATCGGACAATCGAACGTCGAAGTCGCCTTGCTTTTGGTGATGGTCGCGGTCGTGTCCATGCTCATTTTGCCGGTCGTCGGTGTTCGCCTCGATGGCGTTTTTTGTCAGGTGGTCGGCGTTTTCAGCGCGAATGCCGGCAAGGGTTGCGCGCTCGCGCCGAGCGTGATTTTCAGCGATGACTTTAGCAAGGATTCCGCCGGGTGGAGTTTCTTGAATGGCAAATGGCGGCTCTGTGATGGACGTTTGTGCGCGGGTCCGAGCGGTGAATTTCGCGCGCTGGCAAAGGGCAGCAATGCCAAGGATTACACGGTTTCGGTGGACGCGTTGCTCAACAAGGGGAGCGGTTATGGGCTGTTCTTTCGCGCGTCGGGCGATAAAAAAATCAACGGCTATTCGTTTCAGTATGAGCCGGGGTCTGGCAAGGGACAATTCATTATGCGAAAGTGGGTGAACGGCGCTCAAGTGTATCCCCCGATCGCGACGGCAAAGCCGCCGGCGAATTATCAGTGGACGAATACGCCACGGCACGTTGATCTAACGGTGAAAGGAAATACATTCACCGCCAAGATTGACGGGCAGACGGTGCTCGTCGGCAAAGACGCGACGTACTCGTCGGGTCAAGCCGGTCTGCGCGTGTGGTCGAGCCAAGCCAGTTTCGACAATTTCAAAGTGACCGCGCCGTAAGCCAGGGAGTCGCTAAAATGTCTTTCGTGAATAGTCCGGCAGTTCAGTATACGACCGACGGCAAACCGCGCGAGCGGCTGGGTTGCGGCAGTCAGGTCGCGCGCGTCCTGACCGTGGTGTTGATGGTGCTCGCGCTTGCGCTCGTTGCGTACCCGTTGCTGGGCACGAATCTCGCGAGTCGCGTGGCGCGCAGTGACGGCGCGGTGCGCGGCGTCGTCGTGGGCGCGCAAGAGCAACCGTTGGCGGAAGCGCAAGTGTTTCTCGTCGCCGCGCCGGACGTAACGGTCACGACCCAAGCCGATGGTCGTTTCGCGTTGGATGCGCTCCCCAGCGGCGCGCAGGTGTTGATCGTCGTGGTGAACGAAATCGGGCAAGAATATCCGGTAAATATTCTTTCCGGCGCGATCACGGAAGTGGGCGTGCTCGCCTACCTCGCGCCGCCCGACGAATAAAGATTGTAATGCGTATGAATTGGCAATTTTCGATCTATGCAGTGCTCGCGCTACTCGCGACCGTGGTCGCCGTAGGGCTTGCCGTACTCGCCGCGCGACGTCGTTCGTCGCGCGGCTTGCCGGCATTTCTCGGCTTTATGCTCGGCGTCGCGATTTGGTCGCTCGGTTACGCGCTCGAACTCGCCAGCGCGGATCTTGCTGTTCAGGTGTTTTGGGCAAAAGTCGAGTACATCGGTATCGTCACCGTGCCGCTCGGCTGGTTCATTTTCGTTGCGCAGTATGCCAATCATCGCCAGTCTCTCGCGCGGCGCGTTAGATGGTCGCTCGCCAGCGTGCCATTCGCAATTCTGGTGTTGGTTTGGACGAACGAAGCGCATCACCTCATTTGGAGTCAAACGACCCAGGTTGCTCTGGGAGACATTCAGATTCTCGCGGTGAGTTATGGTGCGGCGTTCTGGCTCAACGTCGCGTATGCGTACTTGCTCTTGTTGATCGCGAGCGTTCGCCTCCTTCGTCTGTCGGCGCGCACGCGCAATGTGTACCGCGCGCAAGCGCGTGCATTGTTCCTCGTCGCGCTCGTGCCGTGGCTTGCCAACGCGCTGTACCTGTTCAGATGGACGCCGCTCGCGAACCTGGATTTAACGCCGTTCGCGTTTACGCTCGCCGGGTTGATCTTTGGGTTCGGCGTCTTGCGATTTCGGCTATTCGACCTGGTGCCCCTCGCGCATGATGCCGTGATTGAAAGCATGAGCGATGCAGTGATGGTGCTGGATAACGCCGGGCGAATCGTCGAGGTCAATCCTGCCGCGCAACAATTGCTCGACTGGGAGATGGACATCATCGGTTTGCCTGCCGTCCAAGTTCTTGGGGAGTGTTCCGATATCGTCGAGCGTTATCGCGGCGTGGAAAAAGCCAGCGCCGAAATCGCGATGAAACAAAAGAAAACGACGCGGCTTTTAGAGTTGCAGATGTCGCCACTTGGCAATCGGCAGGGCAAAACGATCGGACGACTCGTCACTTTGCGCGACATCACCGCGCGCAAACAAGCCGAAGCGGCGCAGCGCGCGAGCGAGAGCAAGCACCGCGCGCTGCTCGAAGCGATGCCCGATTTGATTCTCACCTTGAGCAAAGACGGAGTTTGTCTCGATTATCGCGCGGCAAATCCGGAAGCATTTCTGATCCCGCCGCAACGATTTCACAACCACAACCTGGATGAGGTGATGCCGCGCCAAGTCGGCAAAGCGGTGCAAGAGCGCATTGACGCGGCATTGCGCACCGGCGAAATGCAGTTCGTCGAATTTCCCTTGACCACCAGCGGGCGCACGCGCCATTATGAAATCCGCATGAATGTGAGCGGCGCTGATCAGGTTCTCGCCGTCATGCGCGATATTACGCCGCGCCACGAACAAGAAGCGCAACTCGAACGCCGGTTGCGCGAAACGACGTTGCTCAACCGCGTGATCTCCGCGGCGACGACCGCGCACGACCCGGCATGGGTGTTGCAAGTCGCCTGCGACGAACTGGCGCACGGTTTGGATGTGCCGCAAGTGCGCGCCGCGTTGATGAACGACGCGCAGACCAGGTTGACGTTCGTCGCCGAACATCGTCCCGCCGACGCGCCTTCTGCGTGCGGCAAGACGATTCCCGCGGCGGGCAATCCAAGCACCGAGTACATCCGCGCGTATCGTCAGCCGTTGGCGGTTTTAGATGTGAACACCGATCCGCGGATTGACGTCTCGCGCGAGTTGTTGCGCCGATTGAACGTTGCTTCGATTTTGATCGCGCCATTGTTGGTGCGCGATCGGATGATCGGTTCGTTGGCGTTAGATACCTACGAGCCGCACGAATTCACCGCCGAGGAAATTGCGCTCGTGCAGAGCGTTGCCGGCGCGGTGAGCCAGATGCTCGACAACGCGCGCTTGTTCGCCGCGGCGGAACGCGAGTTGGAGCAACGCAAGCGCGTCGAAGCGGAACTCAAGGCAAGCGAAGAACGTTTCCGCGCGATGATCAACCAAGCCGAAGATA
Organism: Chloroflexota bacterium; assembly: GCA_016219275.1. Classification (NCBI taxonomy): domain Bacteria; kingdom Bacillati; phylum Chloroflexota; species Chloroflexota bacterium. Next base: position 7,124 of record JACRBM010000064.1, on the reverse strand, counting down.
TTATTTATCGCACCGATGCGCGCGGTCACTTTACGTTCTACAATCCCGTGACGAGCAAGGTCTTGGGTTATGGCGAAACCGAATTGCTCGGCTGGCATTATCTGGATTTGATTCACCCGCGTTTTCGCCGCACGGCGCAACGCTTTTATCGCCAACAACTGGTCGCGCGCACGCCGCTCACGTATCTCGAATTTCCGGCGCTCTGCAAAGATGGTCGCGAGTTGTGGCTCGGTCAAAAAGTCCAGTTGCTGATCGAAGGCGCGCGGATCACCGGCTTTCAAGCGGTGGCGCGCGATATGACCGAAGGCAAAGAGCATGAGCAGGCGCTCGCGCGCGCGCGCGATCAAGCGATGGAAGCGTCGCGGCTCAAGTCTGAATTTCTCGCGACGATGAGCCACGAAATTCGCACGCCGATGAACAGCATCATCGGCATGAGCGAAATGTTGCTGGACGACACGCTCACGCCGAACCAGCGCGAACTCGCGGGCATCCTTCACGAATCCGCCGGCGCGTTACTCACGATCATCAACGACATTCTCGATTTTTCCAAGATCGAAGCGGGACGCTTGGTGTTGGACCGCGCGCCGTTCGATTTGTTCAACACGGTCGAAGGGAGCGTGGAATTGCTCGCGTCCAAGGCGCGCGCCAAGAACTTGAGTTTGATGGCGTTCGTGTCGCCGGCGATTCCGCGTCACCTGCTCGGCGACCCAGGACGACTGCGCCAAATCCTCGTCAACCTGATCGGCAACGCGGTGAAATTCACTGAGCAAGGCGAAGTTGCCGTGCGCGTCGAATTGCAAGAGCAACGCGAACAGGATGTGCTGTTGCGCTTTGTCGTCAGCGACACCGGCATCGGCATCCCCGACGCCGCGCAGCGTCTTTTGTTCCAACCGTTCACGCAAGCCGACGGTTCGACGACGCGCCGGTACGGCGGGACCGGGCTGGGGCTTGCGATCTCCAAACGCTTGGTCGAATTGATGGGCGGCGAAATCGGCGTGGAGAGTGAGGAAGGCAAGGGCACGCAGTTTTGGTTCACCGCGCGTTTGGAGCGCGGAGAGCCGGTCGCGCCGCGCCAGGTAGATTTGCGCGGTTTGCGCGTGTTGATTGCAGACGACCTCAAGAGTCATCGCGATATTCTCGCGCACTATCTCGCGTCCTGGGAGATGCGCGCGGCGGCGGCGGGGAACGGCGTAGAGGCGCTTGCCGCGTTGCGTCAAGCCACCGCCGCGCGCGAGCCGTTCCACGTAGCCATCGTGGATATGCGGATGCCGGATATGGATGGCTGGCAACTCGCGGCGCGCGTGCAGGGCGATGCGGCGCTGACGACCACGCGATTGATCTTGCTCACCGCGTTCGACGAACGCGGCATCGGCGCAAAGGCGCTCCAGTCCGGGTTCGCCGCATATCTCACCAAGCCGGTGCGCCAATCGAATTTGTTCGATGCGCTCGCGCACGCGGTCGAGGCGCGCCACGACCCGCAACCCGTGTCGCCGGACATCAAGACCGCTGCGCCCGCGTGTTCGCCGCGGATTCTGGTCGCGGAAGATAATCCGATCAATCAGCGCGTCGCGATTCTACAACTGGGGAAACTGGGTTACGCCGCGCAAACAGTGGAGAGCGGCGGCGAAGCGATTCGCGCAGTCGTCGCCGACCCGGACGCGTACACGCTTGTGTTGATGGACTGCCAAATGCCGGAGATGGACGGATTCGAAGCGACACGCGTGATTCGCAAAGCGGAACTGACGAGCGGGCGGCATCTGCCGATCATCGCGATGACCGCCAACGCGATGGAAGGCGATCGCGAACGCTGTCTCGCCGCGGGGATGGACGATTATATCAGCAAGCCGGTCAAACTCGAAAATTTGGAAAACGTGATCAAGAAATGGTCAACCGATGATTAAGGGGATCTGCTCAACGCATCCTTGCGAAGGTTGCCAATCGCTTTGCCGAAGAATCGCGCGGCGACAACAAATTGGATTTCTAGAGAATTCACTTTCAAACCTTCGCAAGGATAAACAATCACGATCAAGGAGGTAATGATGTGGGATGATGCAACGCTCGATTTAGCAACGATTGAAACATTGCGCGCGCTCCAACCGGAGGGCATGGGCGATATTATCGGCGAACTGCTCGACATGTTTCGCAAGACTGCGCCGCCGTTGCTCCAACAGTTGCGCGTGGCTGCCGAACGCGGCGACAGCGAGGCGTTGTACAAAACCGCGCACAGTCTCAAGGGCACCAGCGCGGCGCTTGGCGCGGCGGCGTTGGCGGCGCAGGCGAAAGAAATCGAAATGATGGGGCGCATGAGAAACCTGCAGGATGTGACGACCCAGGTCGCGCTCGTCGAACAAGAGTACGCTCGCGCGCTCGATGCTCTGGAGCAACAACTGGTCAAGTAGGGGGGAGACCAGGGAAATGCGTTTGGTTTCCGGTTACTTGCTCGCTCGATGTTTCCATAGTTCCAACGCGGCGTGGTGTGTTTCAAACGCGAGCATCGCCGGCGTAATTTCATCGGGCGCGTAGAATTGCACGTCAATCGTATCACTGCCCGCGCGCGGTTCGCCGCCGATGACGCGCGCGGCGTACAAGACCAACACGCCGGAACTCTGCTTCCATTCGTGGACGTACGACCACACGCCGAGCAGGTCGCCCAGTTCGACGCGCAAGCCGGTCTCTTCCAAACATTCGCGCCGCGCGGCGTGCTCGACGGTTTCGTCAATCTCCATAAAGCCGGTCGGAAACCCCCACAACCCCTTGCCCGGATTTTCGCCGCGCAGTACGAGCGCGAGTTTGCCATCTGCGCGCGCGGCGATCACGCCCGCGGCGATGAGCGGATTCAGATAGACGATGTGCCCGCACGCCGGGCAGACCGGACGAACGCGATGATCTTCGACCGGGCGCAATTCGAGCGCGTGACCGCACTGCGCGCAGAATTTCGGTGGCATACTTTCTCCGTGTCATAGTTGGATGGTTCGATAGTTCAATAGCGCGATAGTTGGATTGTATCCGTAAAGGTATTTGCGCGCAATGCGCGTTCATTGGTAGGGGCGAGACATTTGTCAACTGACGAATCTTGAAGACGATTCGTTGCTCTCAATTGCTTGTCTCGAAGAATCCGATTCTGCCAATGCCGCCCCCCTACTTGCCAAATGCGATATTCGGCGTATAATGCGCCTCGTTCGTTGTACCGATGTGCCTCGGCTTTTTGTGACGCCGAGGTTTTTATTGGCGCGATGAAGGACGAATGACGAATGTCATTCCTTTGTCTTTCATCCTTCAAGTGAGGAATGATGCAAACTCGAAATGATCTCCGCAATATCGCGATTATCGCGCACGTGGACCACGGCAAAACGACGCTCGTGGATGGAATGCTCAAGCAATCGCATATCTTTCGCGACAACCAGGTCGTCGCCGAACGTGTGATGGACTCGAACGATCTCGAACGCGAGCGCGGCATTACGATTCTGGCAAAGAACACCGCGATCACGTATCGCGGCATCAAGATCAACATCGTGGACACGCCGGGGCACGCCGATTTCGGCGGCGAGGTCGAGCGCGTGTTGAACATGGTGGACGGCGTGTTGTTGCTCGTGGACGCGGTGGATGGTCCGATGCCGCAGACGCGTTTCGTTTTACGCAAGGCGCTCGAACTGGGACACAAGGCGATTGTCGTTATCAACAAAGTGGATCGCCCGAACGCGCGGCTCAATCACGTCGCGAATGCGACCTTCGACCTGTTCATTGACCTGGGTGCGACCGACGACCAAGCCGAGTTTCCAATCGTTTATACCGACGCGATTCGCGCGACGGCAACGCTCACGCCCGGCGACACAGGGATTGATTTGCAGCCGCTCTTTGAAACGATTGTGAATTATTTGCCCGCGCCCCAGGTCGAGCCGGATCAACCGATGCAATTGCTCGTCACGACGCTCGCGTACGACGACTACAAAGGTCGCATCGCGATTGGACGCTTGTTCGCCGGCACGATTCGCCCCGCGCAAAATGTCGTTCGCATCGCGCACGATGGATCGCAGACGCCCGGCAAGATCGCGGAATTGTTCGTGCATCAAGGTCTGGAGCGCATCCCAGTTCCGGAAGTCGCCGCGGGCGAAATCGTCGTGATCACCGGCTTGCCCGAAGTGTACATCGGCGAGACGGTCGCGGACGCGCTCGATCCGAAACCGCTGCCGCCGATTCGCGTCGAAGCGCCGACGGTGCGGATGATGTTCGGCGTGAACACGTCGCCGTTCGCTGGACGCGAAGGCACGTGGAGCACATCGCGCAAATTGCGCGAGCGGTTGTTCAAGGAACTCGAATCGAACGTCAGTTTGCGCGTCGAAGAAACTGGGTCGTCGGACACGTTCGTCGTGTCGGGGCGCGGCGAATTGCACCTCGCGATTTTGATCGAGACGATGCGCCGCGAGGGGTACGAGTTTCACATTGGCAAGCCCGAAGTGATTTTCCAGGAACGCGACGGCGAAAGATTGGAACCGGTCGAGGATGTGTACATCGAGGTTGCGTCCGATTTTCTCGGTGTCGTAATGGAGATGCTCGGTACGCGGCGCGCGCAGATGAAAGAGATGCACACCGCGGACGATGGCTCGGTGCATTTGCGTTACCTCGTGCCGACGCGCGGCTTGCTCGGCTTTCGCTCAAAGTTTTTGACCGCGACGCGCGGCACTGGGGTTATGCACGCGCTCTTTCACGGGTACGAGCCGATGATGGGCGACATTGAAACGCGCGAGCATGGTTCGCTCGTCGCGTTCGAGACCGGCACGACGACGGCGTTCGCACTGAACAACGCGGAGGGGCGCGGCATTTTGTTCATCGGTCCCGGCGTCGAAGTGTACGAAGGCATGGTCATCGGCGAGCAGGCGCGTGAGGGCGATATTCCGGTGAACGTGTGCAAGCTGAAACATCTCACGAACATTCGCAGTTCCAACTCGGACATTGCGGTGCGGCTCACACCGCCGCGCCTCATGTCGCTCGACGAAGCGATCGAGTACATTTCCGACGACGAATTTTTGGAAGTGACGCCCAAGAATTTACGGATTCGCAAAAAGATTCTGGGCACCGAAGAGCGCCACAAAGCCAAGTCCGCCGCGTACAAAGCGGGGTTGCGCGAAGCGGAAGCGCAAGAGGCATAAATCAAAACACGCTCGCGTCCCTCGACGCGAGCGTGTTGGTTTTTTCCGGTTGACGCTCTGCAAGTGATATGGTAAAGTATGCGCGTAAGCAAAGCCGATTGGCTTGGAGGATGAAATGACGATTGAACAATCGGTCGTTCAGAGATTACGCGTACTGCCAAAGGACAAGCAACGCGAGGTGCTCGAATTCGTCGAGTTTTTGGCGCACAAGCAAGTTGTGCCCGCATCGTCGCGTCGTCGTCTCAAAGGATCGTGGGCGGACCTCAAAATTGACTTGTCCGAATCGGACATCAAGCAAGCGCGCAAAGAAATGTGGAAAAATTTCCCGCGAGATATTGAACTATGAGCGGTTGTTGCCGACACGCACATTATCGTTTGGTATCTTGCATCGCCGGAAAAACTTTCGTCCGGGGCGGTCGCCGCGCTTGATGATGCCGACACGACCGGCGGACCCATTTACATTGCTTCGATTTCCTTGGTTGAGATTGTTTACCTGGTTGAAAAAGGACGCATCCCGGAATCGGTATTTGAGCGCCTTGTATCTGAACTGGAACGCTCGGATAGCAACTTGGTACTCGTTCCGCTTGATCTTGCTCTCGCACAGACTTTGCGGCACATTTCACGCGCCGATGTGCCGGAAATGCCTGACCGCATTATTGCGGCGACCGCGTTGCATCTGGGTCTGCCGCTCGTCACCAAGGACCACGAGATTCACGCGGCTGATATTACAACGATTTGGTAAACTGAAAGCATAGAACAACAAACGCCCGCGTCGCAAGACGCGGGCGTGTTTCGTGTAACCTAGGAGGTGGCTGGGAAGGGCTAGGTAGGATGTAGGTAGGTTCTAGGTTATCAGTAGGTTATCACTCCGCCGGTAGATTGACGAGCCAGCGATCAGTGTTATGCGAAATAGGGGGCTGGGGTGAGTTTTGACTCGCTCAAATGGTCGTGATAGAATCACCGGGAATTTAAGACCTGTCAGGTCTTGGAAAAGGATGATGCTTATGGATGGTCAATCGCTCAACCTAACCGCTGAAAAAATCGCGCAACTGCGCGCGCTCTTCCCCGAAGTGTTTGCGGAAAATAAAATTGATTTTGCGCGCTTGAAAGATGTGTTGGGGGAAACTGCCGCGTTCCCCAACGAGCATTACGAATTGTCTTGGGCGGGCAAAGCCGAGGCGCGCAAGGAAATTCAAAAGCAGACGACGGCGACCTTGATTCCAGCCGCGAATGACACGAATTTGCGCGAAACAGAAATTGGCGGAGATTCGCGCAATTCGCGGCATGAGCATATTTTTATCGAGGGCGAAAATCTTCAGGTGTTGAGGATATTGCTCAAGTCATACTTTGGCAAGGTCAAGATGATTTACATTGACCCGCCGTACAACACGGGCAACGATAGTTTTGTGTATCCCGACGATTACGCCGAACGGCAAGACGAGTACAAAAAGCGCGCGGGAATTACGGACAGCGCGGGATATTTGAACAAGCAAGATTTGTGGCGCAAGAACTCGCGCGAGAATGGGCAGTTTCATTCCGTTTGGCTCTCGATGATGTATCCGCGTTTGTACGTGGCACGGAATTTACTGCGCGAAGACGGCGTGATTTTTGTGAGCATTGACGATAACGAGCAAGCAAATTTGAAGTTGTTGATGGATGAAATTTTTGGAGAAGAAAATTTCATCGGCAAAATAACAATTCAAAGCAATCCGAGAGGAAGACAGTCAGAGCAGTTTTTGGCAACGCTCCACGATTATATTTTTCTCTACGCTAAATCAATTCGAGATTGCGAAATTGCAGGACAGTCTTTGACTGAAGACCAATTGAAGGAATTTAAGCAGTACCGCAAAACTCACTTTTTGACTAAACAGGGTTCTCATGCACACTGTCTCTATCCTACCAAAGAAAGAGCAGCGCATGAGAACCCCAAAGACATTATACCATACGACGCCGACGATATATCCCTGTGAATTGACG
>JACRBM010000063.1 GCA_016219275.1 Chloroflexota bacterium | reverse complement strand
TATAATGGGAGCGCTCCCAATAATAGGGCATTTTGCACGAAAATATGTGCATTTAAGCAGATATTTGCCTAGTTATTTGAGAGCGCTCCCATTATATCTGCAATCATCTCTATGGAAGAGGTTAAACACGTGGATACACTCGAAGAGATTGCTCGGCTGGCTCAAGTCTCCCGCTCGACAGTTTCGCGTGTCATCAACGAAAATCCAAACGTCAGCACCGCGACACGCCAGCGCGTGCTGGCAGTCGTCAAGGAATTGAACTACCATCCAAACGCTGCTGCACGCGGTCTGGCTGCCGGTCGCACCCGTGTCCTCGGGTTGGTCATCCCGATGGGAGTCACCGCCCTCTTTACTGATCCGTACTTTCCTCTCTTGATCCAAGGTGTCTCCTCTGCCTGCAACGAACATGACCATTCGGTGATGCTCTGGATCGCCGAACCAGAATACGAACGACGCACAATTCGTCAGGTTCTCCACAATGGATTAATTGATGGCGTAATCGTCGCGTCCCAGGTCATGAATGATCCGGTGGTAGACGCTTTACTCAAAAGCAAATTGCCATTTGTGCTGATTGGTCGTCATCCTTCGGAGAGTGCGGTGAATTATACTGATGTGGACAATCAAAATAGCGCGCGCGAAGCGGTGGCGCATCTCCTACGCCTGGGGCGTCGCCGGATCGCGACGATCACCGGTCCCAAGAACATGATCGCTGGCGCAGATCGCCTCGAGGGTTATCTCGCCGGGCTGCGCGCCAAGGGGATCGCGCCGGATTCGGATTTGATAGTCGAGGGCGATTTCACCGAGGAGGGAGGTCATGCCGCAATGCAGCAGCTGTTGTCGTCCGATCTAGACGCTCTCTTTGCCGCAAGCGATGCTATGGCTGCCGGCGCGTTGCGTGCGCTCCGCGAAGCAGGTCGCCGCGTGCCCCAAGATGTCGCCGTCATGGGATTCGACGATATGCCTTTTGCCGCGCGTACCGATCCCCCATTGACTACTGTGCGTCAACCGATTCAACGGGCTGGCGTCGTCGCGGCTGAAACGCTCATAGATTTGATCGCGAACCCAGGTTCGCCGCCGCGCCGAATCATCCTGCCGACAGAACTGGTTATCCGCGATTCATGCGGGGCAGGCATCGCTAATTCCAAACGACCTAACGACTAGGAAATCTGCTTAACATTCAAGGAGGTGATGCAACAGTCATAAAGTGTAAGCGCAGGGTTACTCGATCATTCACCCGGTTGAATCTATCGGATTCAACAATTCTCAATGAGGAAAATTAAAGGGGGAGAAACACCATGTGCAAGAAATTGATTGCGGTTGTCATGCTCGTCACACTTGCGGGATTGATGCTGGCGGCGTGCGCTGCGCCACCACCAGCCGCGCCACAAATTGTCAAAGAAACCGTTGTTGTGAAAGAGACCACCGCACCAGTCAAAGAGACCGTGGTCATCCGGGAAACCGCCGTTCCGGTCGCGCAACCCACGGCAGTGCCTCAGAAAGATCGTGTGCAAGTTTATTGGTACATCGGTTTGGGCGCGGGCGCGCAGCCCGATCAAATCAAAGCAGAGAAACCTTGGATCGACAAATTCAACGCCTCGCAAACCGAAATCCAGTTGATCCCGATCATCGTGGACAACAAGTACGCGCGCGATAACTTGACCGCGCAAATCGCCGCCGGCAACTCGCCCGACATCGTCGGTCCGGTTGGTGCAGAGGGTCGCGCGGCATTCCCCGGCGCATTCCTAGACCTGGAACCTATGGTCAAGGAATTCAATTACAATCTCAGCGATGTTGACCCCGCGTTCGTCCAGTTCTACAAGGAAGAGGGCAAACTGGTCGGTCTGCCGTTCGCGATCTACCCTTCCATCATGTATGTGAACAAGGATTTATTCAAGGAAGCCAAGTTGGCTCTGCCGCCTCAGAAAGTTGGCGACAAGTACACGTTGGACGGCAAGCAGGTAGACTGGAACTTTGACACGGTGATGGAAGTCGCCAAGCGCCTGACCGTTGACAAAGCCGGTAACGACGCGACCAGCGCCAAGTTTGATCCCAAGAACGTTGTGCAGTACGGCTTCGTCCCGCAGTGGGTGGACGACGACGCGCGATGGCTCGGCTCGTACTGGGGCGCGGCATACCCGGTGGATGCCAAAGGCAGCGCGGTCATCCCTGACAATTGGAAAGCCGGTTGGAAGTGGTACTATGACGCCATCTGGAAGTTCCGCGTCGCCCCAAATCAATCCGCAATTGACGGCGACTTGCTCAAGGGCAACGCGTTTAGCTCCGGTAAGGTCGGCATGGCGCTGACGCATTTGTGGTACACGTGTTGCATCGACAAGAAGAATGTCGCGAATTGGGACATCGCCGTCGTCCCATCGTACAACGGCAAGATCACAGCCAAGATGCACGCGGACACGTTCGCGATCATGAAAGACAGCAAGCATCCCAAGGAAGCGTTCAAGGTTTATCAATACATGCTGGGTGCTGGTTCCGCTGACCTCTACAAAATCTATGGTGGTCTGCCGGCGCGCAAGGCACAGCAAGCCGATTTCTTCAAGGGCTTGGACACCCAGTTCGCGCCGAACAAAGTCAACTGGCAGGTGGCGCTGGACATGATCCCGCTCATGGACATTCCGAACCACCAAGTCGGCTTGCCCAACAACAACAAAGCGAACGACGCCTTCAAGAAACTGGACAGCGACATCAAGAGCAATGAAAAGCTCGATGTTGACAAGCGCATTGCCGACTTTGTCGTCGAGATTGACAAAATTTTCAAAGAAAAACCAGCGCAGTAAACCGGGCACGACGATGGGGCGCACCGCGTATCGGCGCGGCGCGCCCCATGCTTTGAATGTGAGAGGCGAGCATGGCTGTGACAATAGACGAAAAAGTGAGCATGGTGGGTAAAACAAAGCGATGGAAATTGGGGCTGGCGCAACGCGAGGAACTATGGGGATTTGCCTTTGTCGGGTTGTGGATAATCGGCTTTTTTCTCTGGACCGCAATCCCAATGACCGCCTCGTTGGTCTTCTCCTTCACCAACCTTAACCCAATCCACCCGGACCAAACCCGATTCGTTGGCTTGGCAAACTACATGTTGCTATTCAATGATCTTCAAGTGCGCGACGCGACGTGGATTACACTCCGCTTTGCGCTGATCTCCGTGCCATTGAGCATTGTGGTTCCACTCGCCATCGCCGTGTTGGTCAACTCCAAATATTTGATCGGCAAAAATATTTTTCGCACGCTTTTCTACATGCCCTACCTGATTCCCGTCGTCGTCGGCGTGATGGTTTGGCAAGGCATTCTCAACAGCGAATCGGGTTGGCTCAATCGCATTATCGAAGCGATTTTCGGCATCAAAGGTCCGCGCTGGTTCCAGGATGAATTTTGGGTCTTGCCCGCGCTGACAATCATGGGCTTTTGGGGCATTGGCAATACGATGTTGACACTCCTCGCTGGTTTGCAGAACGTACCCACCGAAATGTACGAAGCCGCCGAAGTGGATGGGGCGGGACCGGTGTACACCTTTTTCCGGATCACCCTGCCGATGATTTCACCCGTTATTTTTTACAATCTCACGATTGCGCTGATTTGCGCCTTTCAGTATTTTACACAGGCATATATCATTGGCAACGGGCGCGGCGACCCCAACGGTCAGACGACGTTTTACAACATCTATCTTTACAAAACCGCCTTCGCGTTTCAAGACATGGGCTATGGTTCGACGCTGGCGTGGGCAATGTTCATCGTCGTGCTGATTCTGACGGTCATCTTGTTCAAGACCCAGAGCCGCTGGGTGTACTATGGCGGCGGGGAGGACTAACGTGGCAAGCATCACTCATCCGCGACGACACCCGCTGCAATTGACGGCGCATCAAATCAACGATGTGTGGCAAAACACGTGGGTCATGCTGATCGCGCTCGGCGCGGTCATCGCTTTCTTGATGCCGTTGGGTTACATGGGGACGACTGCGTTCAAGACGATTCAACAGATCATTGACCCTCATTCGGTGCTCTTGCCTTCAAGCCCAATGACGTACAATTACCAGGGAAAAGATTACACGCTGTATCAAGTTCCGACCGAGCAAGGTATCCGAACGCTCGCACTCGTCGAACCCGGACGCGAGGAGAGTGGCTGGATCGATCCGGCGAATCCGGCGGCGGGCATCATCACCTGGGTCGGTCGTTGGCGCACGCTGGAGCCGGTCTACGAAATCAGACCAACGCTCGATAACTTTCCGAGAGCGTGGGATCAGATCAACTTTCCGCGTCTGTTCCGCAACACGCTCTTTATCTCTCTCAGCAGCACGCTCGGCGCGGTGATCTCTTCGATCTTTGTCGCGTACGGTTTCGCGCGCTTTCGTTTTCGCGGCAAAAACACGTTGTTCCTCCTCCTGATGGCGTCCATCATTCTGCCGACGCAGGTCACATTGATCCCCCAGTACATTTTCTTCCGCTCGATTGGCTGGGGCGGCACATGGTTGCCGCTCATCGTTCCGCATTTCTTCGCGAATGCCTATAACGTCTTTTTGCTCCGGCAATACTTTCGCGGCATTCCGCGCGACCTGGACGAAGCCGCGACGATTGATGGCGCGAATCCACTTCGCATCTTGTTCTCGGTGATCATCCCGCAGTCCTGGTCCGCGCTCACGGCAGTTTCGCTCTTTCACTTTTTTTGGGCGTGGAACGATTTCTTCACGCCGTTGGTGTACCTGCAAGGCAACCCAGAACTCTATCCGATCTCTGTTGGGCTAACCGAATTCACTAACGCATTCACGACGCAACCTGGGTTGGCGATGGCGGCGGCGATGATGACGCTCGCATTGCCGGCGGTCCTCTTCTTCTCGGCGCAGCGCGCGTTCATGCAGGGGATTGTGATTACTGGAGTGGAGAAATGACCTCACCCCCATCCCCCGCTCCCCCGTCCCCCTCTCCCGAAACTGAACTTCGTTTCGGGTGAGGGGGACGGGGGCTGGGGGGTTAGGGGTGAGGTAGAGGTTCATCATGCGCTACGGATACTTTGACGACGAACACCGCGAGTACGTTATCACACAACCCGACACGCCGCTGCCTTGGATCAATTACCTGGGCAGCCAAAATCATTTCGGCATCATCTCCAACACTGCCGGCGGCTATTCGTTCTATCGCGATGCGCGTTTGCGCCGATTGACGCGTTATCGCTACAACAATGTTCCGCTCGATTATGGCGGGCGCTACATTTATCTGCGCGACGACGCGCACGCAGAATTCTGGTCACCCACCTGGCAGCCGACGCAAACTCCGCTTGACGATTACGAATGTCGGCACGGACTCGGGTACACGATCATCGGCTCGACGCACAAACAAATTCGCGCGGCAATTCGCTACTATGTTCCGCTCGAGGAAAATCTCGAAGTGTGGCAACTGACGCTGACGAATTTGCGCGACACGCCCGCGTCCCTCTCGATTTTTTCTTGCGTCGAATTTTGTTTATGGGATGCGAACGACGACGCGACGAATTTTCAGCGCAACTTTAACACCGGTCAAGTCGAAGTCGAAGATGACGTGATCTATCACAAGACCGAGTACCGCGAGCGCCGCAATCATTTTGCGTACTTTGCCTGTTCTGAACCGCTCGCCGGATTCGATACCCAGCGCGATGATTTTCTCGGCGCGTACCGCGGCTGGGATCGTCCGCGCGTAGTCGAACGCGGCGCGTCGTTCAATTCGATCGCGCACGGTTGGCAGCCGATTGGTTCGCATCACATTCGCGTGACGCTTGCGCCGAATGAATCGCGCACGATCATTTTTCTGCTGGGCTATCACGAAAATCCGCCCGATCAAAAATTCGATCCACCCGATTCGCAAACGATCAATAAGAGTACACTCAAGCCCACTATTCCGAAATATTTGAATGCCGCGAACGCAGACGCAGCATTCGATGCGCTGCGCGATTACTGGGATCGCTTGCTTGGCAATTTTCAAGTGAACACGCCGGACGTTCACACGAATCGCATGGTGAATACTTGGAATGCGTACCAGTGCATGGTGACGTTCAACCTCTCGCGTTCTGCCTCGCAGTTCGAATCCGGCATTGGGCGCGGGATGGGGTTCCGCGATTCGAACCAGGACTTACTCGGTTTCGTGCACATGATTCCGCAGCGCGCGCGCGAACGCATCCTCGATATTGCCGCGACCCAACTGCCGAGCGGCGGTGCGTATCACCAATATCAGCCGCTCACCAAACGCGGCAACGATGCGATCGGCAGCAACTTTAACGACGACCCGTTGTGGCTGATCCTGGGTGTCGCCGCGTACCTCAAAGAGACCGGCGATTGGACGATTCTTGACGCGCGCGTGCCGTACGACAATCGCGCGGGAAGCGAGACGCCGCTGTACGAACACTTGCAACGCGCGATTCAATACACGCTCGATCGCCTGGGTCCGCACGGCTTGCCGCTCATCGGTCGCGCGGACTGGAACGATTGTCTCAACCTCAATTGTTTTTCCGATACCCCGGGCGAATCATTTCAGACGACGACGAACAAGGACGGCAAGGTCGCCGAGTCGGTGATGATCGCCGGGTTGTTTGTCGTCGCGGCGAAAGAACTTGCCGCCATCGCAGAACATGACAAGCGCAACACGAATGCCGCGCACTATCGCGACGCCGCGAACAAAATGCAAACGACGGTACTCGCGCACGGCTGGGATGGCGAATGGTTCTTGCGCGCGTATGATGATTTTGGGAACAAGGTCGGCTCGCACGAATGTGCGGAAGGAAAAATTTTCGTCGAACCCCAGGGCTGGTGCGTGATGGCAGGAATCGGAATTGCCGAGGGACACGCGGCGCGCGCGCTCGAATCGGTCGCGCAACATTTGGCGACGCCGCATGGAATTATTTTGCAGCAGCCGGCGTACTCGCGCTACTACTTAAACCTGGGCGAAATTTCGTCGTATCCGCCGGGCTATAAAGAAAACGCCGGAATTTTTTGCCACACAAATCCCTGGGTGATGATCGCCGAAACGCTAATTGGCAACGGCGACCGCGCGCACGATTATTATTTGCGGATCAATCCAGCGGCGCGCGAAGAAATTAGCGAGACGCATCGGTGCGAGCCGTACGTCTACGCGCAGATGATCGCCGGGCGCGATGCGCCGACGCATGGCGAGGCGAAAAATTCGTGGCTCACCGGCACGGCGGCGTGGAACTATGTCGCGATCACACAAGCGATCCTGGGCATTCGCCCGACATTCGACGGTTTGCAGATCGCGCCGGTTTGTCCGCGCGCGTGGCGCAGTTTTACGGCGACGCGCGTTTTTCGCGGTGTGACGTATCACATTGATGTTGCGCGCGTGGGCGATGGCAATCACGTCGCGCTGATCGTGGATGGCAAGCCGATTGAAGGCGACATCGTGCCACCATCAACTGATGGAGCGCGCATGGTACATGTCCACGCGACATTGAGATGAGATTGATCAGCGATGCGCAATGAATTTTACGGCTTGACGACCCGCACGCTGGAGAACGAACACCTGCGCGTAGAGTTCCTGACCGATGCCGGACCACGCATCGTGCGTTTATGCTTGCGCGGTTCGGAGGAGAACTGGCTCGCCGAAGTCCCCGACAGTCGAGTCGCCACAGCCCGCGGCGATTATTTTTTTCGCGGCGGGCATCGCTTGTGGTACACGCCCGAACAAATGCCGCAAACGTACCAGCCCGAAAACACGCCGGTCACCATCGAAGAATTAGCAGACGGCGTATGCTTGCATCAACCGATTGAGCTGATGACAGGCATTCGCAAGAGCATGGCGATTCGTCTCGCGCGTGAGCGCGCCGCGTTGACGTTGACGCATCGCATCGAAAATACCGGCAACCAAGCGATCGAACTTGCGCCGTGGGCGATCACCATGCTGCGGCTCGGCAGGATTGCGATTCTTCCGCAGATGAGCGGCGCAGGGGACGAACATAGCTTGTTGCCCAATCGCAATTTGGTTTTGTGGTCGTATACGCGTCTCGACGATTCACGGCTCGAGCTATCTGACGATGCGGTGCGTGTTCATGCCCGCCCGCAGGTACCGCCCTGCAAAATCGGTCATTTCAATCGCGCTGGGTGGATCGCGTACTGGCGCGCCGGTGTGCTGTTCGTCAAGCGGTTTGCCGTTCACGCGAATGCGCCGCATCCCGACTTGCACTGCAACGCGGCAGTATACTGCAATGACAAATACCTCGAACTCGAAACACTTGCGCCAATTACGCGGTTGGCGTGTGGCGAGAGTGCCACACACGAAGAAACCTGGGAATTTTATCCGTCGAGGCGTGGTCAATGCTATCCGATTAATATTGGCGCAATGGCGCAAGGTGTGTCTCGGAACTGATCGTTTTTTTACTCGTCACCTTCGCTTGCAAGTGCATCAAGAAATCTGCGCGCGTCGCGCCATCCACCGCAAGCGAACCCAGCATCGTTTTTGATCCCAATACCTGCCGCAACGCGGCTTGCGGTCCATCTATATTCGTCCACGGAACGAGTTCGATATCAGTGTGCGCCGCGATTTCCCAGAACCCCTGTGCGTGTAGAGACCGCAAGGGGTTTTTGTATTCCATTCATCGTTACCTGATTTGACACAAATGGAGCCGAGGTATATAATCTATATGAACAATCGTTCAGATGTTCAAATACTCCGATTCTGAGCAGCCCGATGCCTAAACACTCCGACCACGGCGGACATCACCACTTGCGTTCGCGCGACCTCCAATTGCCAGACGAGCAAGACCTACTTTGCGTGATCAAGCTTTTTCAAGCGTTGTCCGATCTGACGCGCGCCAAAGTGATTTTCGCGCTCACGCAAGGCGAGCGGAGCGTCAACGAAATCGCCGTCATCGTCGGCGCTTCCCCCTCTTCGGTGTCACATCACCTGCGCCGTTTGCGCGACGCCGGCTTGGTGGAATACCATCGGCACGGCAACCAGATTTTCTATTCTATCGAGGACGTGCACATCGCGGCGATTCTCGAAGAAGCACAACACCACACAGAGCACGCGCAACTCGGCGCGGTGCATCGCGCAAAACGCAAATAAGCAATCTTTTTTGACAAACGAGGAACATAGAAAGATGTTTCAACTCACGGAGGAGTCTTGTGTCGAAAACCATTTTGATGCTCGCAACGTTCGGTCTCGAAATCGTCGAAGTCGGCGGGACCCTTGCCTTGCACGCGCAAGCCGGCGATAATGTCCATGCCGCCGTTTTGCTTTCGCGCGAAACCAGTCGTCCGCAGATCGAGCAAGCCGCGAAAATCCTTGGCGTCAAATCGGTGCAGTTCCTCGGTTTTAATTACGGCGAAGTGCAACCGGACATTCCGTCAAAAGTGAAACTGGTGCGCGTGTTCCGCGAATTGAAACCGGACATTCTCATCACCCAGGATCCAGAGCACTCGTACCACGACCTCGATCCGGATCGGCGCTTGGCGATGCTCTTGTATCTCGAATCCGTCGCGATCGCGAACCGCGATTGGCGCATCGCCGAGTGCGGCGGCTTTGCGCCGCACTCCATCCGCGATATTTATTACATGTCGCCCGAACACGCCAACTGCGTCGTCGAAATCGGGACGACGTTCACGCTGAAACAAAAAGCGCTCGACGAGTTAGGATTCCAACTTTCGTATTCGGCGCAAGTAATGAAGGAACGCATCGGCGACGCGGTCCTGCATAACATCGTGCCGAATTACGATGCCGTGAAAGATGACCACCTTGAACTCGGACGCGCCCTGCATCACGAAATGGATCGCGCGCTCGCGATGTATCACGGCGTCCTCAGTCATTCCGGAGCGGCGATGGCGGAAGCGTTTCGCTATCAGGGACAGTTCAAGTTCGACAAGTTGATGTAATGGCAAAACGAATCTTGGAACCCAACACGACTTTGTATCCGGTCGCCGTTGTAATCGTCACCACCGGCGGCGACAATCCGGATGTGTTCACGTGCAATCGAGTGGCGTCCGTCTCCGCCGAGCCGCCGCGCCTCGCGATATCCGTGCGCCCAAATCGCTACTCGCACGCGCTCATCCGCAAATCGCGCGAGTTTGTCGTCAACATTCCCGCGCGCGATCAACAAACCCTGACCGATTATCTCGGCGTCGTGACCGGTCGCGACGAAGATAAAATCGCGACGGCGAAATTGAAACTTGCCCCAGCGGTAAAAATCAAAACGCCCTTGCTTGCCGATTGCCCAGTGAATATCGAGTGCATCGTCGAACGCGAGATCGAACTCGATTCGCACACGCTGTTCATCGGCTTGGTGCAGGCGGTGCACACAGACGAAACCCTGCTCGACGCGAATGGCGATGTGGACGTTGCGCGCGCGGGCGGAATCGTGTATGCGTGCGGCGCCGTGCGCGAACGACCGACCGGCAAATTCAACACGGACGACTTGCGTCGCTTGGTGAAAGGAGAATGATTCGGCATCCGCGCGCTTGCCCCGCCTCGCGAATCGAAACCGATTTTCCTTGAGGAGGAGGAGAAACATGTTCACATCACGACGTTTCATCGCACTGTTCATCTTGACTGCGCTACTCGCGCTGGCGGCTTGCGCCGCGCCGACACCCGAACCGACCAAAGCGCCGCCGCCACCTGCCGCGACATCAGTTCCGGCGGCGACCTCTGCGCCCGCGGCGACAGCCGCCCCAGTCGCGACCAAAGCACCCGAAGCGACCAAGCCGCCCGTGCCTACCGCGACAACCAAACCGGTAAGTCTGCGTATGGCGATCCTGGTGGACGAAGGCACGCTCAATCCGTACACCTACGTCCTGGGTTATCCCGGTTGGAACATGCTCAACCTGGTGTACGATACCTTGTTGATTCTCGACGCGGACAGCGTGCCCAAACCCTGGGTCGCCAAAGAATATAAAATCAGCGCGGACGGCAAAGTGTACACGCTCACGCTCCGCGATAACGTCAAGTGGCACGACGGCAAAGCGTTCACGAGCGCGGACGTCAAGTTCTCGTTCGAGTACTATAAGAAAAACGCGCGCGGTCGCTTCACGACGCCGGTGCGCGACATTGTGAGCATCGAGACGCCGAACGAGACGACCGTCGTCATCACCTTGCCCGCGCCGAATCCCAGTTTCATCTACGAACCGTTGGCGGACGCGCCGATCATGCCCAAGCACGTTTGGGAAAACGAGGCGGATCCAAAAAAAGTAACGAACGCGACTGGCTCGGGTCCGTTCAAACTCGCGGAATACAAAGCAGAGCAGTTCTACCGCTTTACGGCGAACGCGACATACTTTGCCGGCAAACCGGCGGTGGACGAATTGTTGATGCCAATCATCAAAGACCCGACGACCGTGTTCGCGTCGCTCAAGACCGGCGAGATTCAGGGAACGATCCGCGAACTATCGCCGGAACTCGTCAAGGATTTTTCGAGCGCGGCGGATATGAAAGTTCAACGCGGTCCTGGTTTCGCGACGACGATGTTGTTGTTTAATTCGGAGCGCGCACCCTGGGACAAGAAAGAAGTCCGCCAAGCGGTCGGGCTGGCGATTGACACGCAAAAATTGGTGGACACCGTTCTGCTCGGTTTTGGTACCGCGGGAAATCCGGGCTGGATTCATCCGCAATCTGCGTTCCACGACCCAGCCGT
Organism: Chloroflexota bacterium; assembly: GCA_016219275.1. Taxonomy (NCBI): domain Bacteria; kingdom Bacillati; phylum Chloroflexota; species Chloroflexota bacterium. The sequence goes on along the minus strand of JACRBM010000063.1, from coordinate 11,570 downwards.
GAAAGCCGAATTCAACGTCACGAAAGCCAAAACCCTGCTCGATGGGCTGGGCTACAAGGACAGCAACAACGACGGCATCCGCGAAATCGCCGGCAAAAATATCGAAGGCACGTTGCTCGTGTATTCGAACAATCCGCAACGGATTCGCGCCGCCGAGTTGATCGCCGCCGCGGTGAAAGAGATCGGCATCAGTTTCAAAGTCACCGCGCTCGAAGTCAACAGTCTCGACGCCAAAGTGTGGCCCGATTTCGATGTGGCGAAGGGACGTGATTTCGACCTGAGCATGTGGGGCTGGTCTGCGCCGGTGCAAGTGAATCCCGTTCGCATGGTTCAACTCGTGCACTCGGATCCCAAAGTCGGCAATTCGAATGTCGGCGGGTACAAGAATCCCGCGGTGGACAAACTCGGCGAAGAATTGCGCGTGACGACTGACGCGGAAAAACAAAAGACGATCGTGCGCCAAATGGAGGCGCTGATCGCGCAGGAAATGCCGTTCGTCCTGTTGTACTATGCCGATGGCAATTACGTTTATCGCACGGCGGCATACGACAAATGGGTGTACCAAAAAGGGCAAGGCATTTTCAACAAACTGTCCTTCCTGCCTGGCGTCAAACCGTAACACAAATCCTAAAACGTGAAACGTAAAACGCGTGTAACGTTTTACGTTTCACGTTTCTCTCATTCCCAAGAGTTATCGTCATGTCCCGTTTCATCATCGGCAAGATCGGTCAGTACGCGATCGTGCTTTGGATCGCCGTGACGCTCAACTTTGCTCTCCCGCGCTTGATGCCCGGTAATCCGCTCGCGCTGCTCGCGGGCGAAGAAGTCGGCATGTTGACCACGCAACAACGCACACAATTGATGGCAAACGTTGGACTCGATCAGCCCTTGCCGGCGCAGTACTTGCGGTATCTGCAAAATCTTTTGCGCGGAGACCTGGGTTATTCGTTTCAGAAAAACAAACCGATCACCGCGATCTTGGCGGACCGATTGCCGTGGACGTTGTTGCTGACCGTGTCGAGTCTGTTGCTCTCGACGTTGATCGGCGTCACGCTCGGCGCGGCAGCGGCTTGGCAACGCGGTGGGCGGCGCGATGTCGGGCTGCTGGGCTTTTTCGTTTTCCTCGAATCGCTCCCCTCGTTCTGGGTCGGTATGTTGCTCGTCGCGTTATTTGCCGTGCAATTTCCGATCTTTCCGACGTTTGGCGCGGTAACACCGTGGACGAGTCTCGAAGGGATGGCGTGGGTCGAAGACGTGCTGCGTCATCTCGTGTTGCCGTTGACGACGCTTACCATCGTCAGCGTCTCTGGCACCTTCATCGTGTCGCGCTATTCGATGCTCGCGGTGCTCGGTGAGGATTACATCATCGTTGCGCGCTCGAAAGGATTGCGCGAGCGCGCGATCTTGTTTCGACACGCCTTGCGGAACGCGCTCCTGCCGATTGCCACCGTGTTCACGTTGAACCTCGCGTTTGCGTTTGGCGGCGCGACGGTCGTCGAAACCGTATTCTCGTATCCCGGTGTGGGACGCTTGGTGTACGAAGCCGTGTTGAATCGCGATTATCCCGTGTTGCAAGCCGCGTTCCTGATGATCACAGTCATCGTCGTCATCGCGAATATATTGGCGGACGCGGCTTATCCGTTTCTTGATCCGCGCGTTCGTCACGCGGCGACGCGAGGAGGCACGCGATGATCTGGACATCGCTCAAGCGCAATCCGCTCGGCTTGGTGGGTCTCGCGCTGCTGATCGCGATGCTCGTGATGGCGCTCGGCGCGCACTGGATCGCGCCGTACGATCCGAGCAAACTAACCGGCACGCCGTTCGATCCACCCAGCGCGGCGCACTGGCTGGGCACGAACGACATCGGGCAAGATATTTTGAGCGAACTGATTTACGGCGCGCGCGTCTCGTTGTTGATCGGGATTTTGGCGGCGACCATCGCGATGGCGATTGGCACGAGCGTCGGACTGCTGGCGGGATACTATCATGGCGCGCTGGGGATATTGTTGATGCGCCTCGTGGATGTCGTCCTCGTGATTCCCTTCGTACCGCTGATGGTTCTGCTCGCGGCGTACCTGGGACAAAATTTGTGGAACTTGATTATTGTAATCGGACTATTGATTTGGGCGCGTCCCGCGCGCGTGATTCGCTCCCAGGTTCTATCGCTCGCCGAGCGCGACTATGTGACGGCGGCGCGCGCCGCCGGGGCGCGCGATGGCTACATTCTAGTCAAGCACATTCTGCCCGGCGTGCTTTCGCTCGCGCTGGCGCAATTCGTGCTCGCGACGAGCAGTTCGATTTTGATCGAAGCATCGTTGTCGTTCCTCGGCTTGGGCGATCCAACGCAAAAGAGTTGGGGCGCGGTGTTGTTCTACGCCCAAGCGCGTAACGCGTTTCTGAGCGGCGCATGGGTCTGGTGGGTGATTCCGCCGGGCTTGATGATTACCGCCTCCGTCCTGGGTTTCACGCTTCTGGGTTTCGCGCTGGAAGAAGCGCTCAACCCGCGGCTCAAAGCGCGCGCGGCAACTAGATCGTGGAACAAACAACCCACATCAAAAGAAAAACACGCGGCGAATAAACACGCGCGCGATGACAACAAAGGTTTAGCAAATGTCTGAACATACTCATCAACACGATCTCGGTCATCAAGAACATGCGGACGCATCGCACGACCATGCTCATCACCACAAGCATGATAACGGGGCGCACGTGCATGAACCGCGCGCGGGCATCGTCGGATTGCTGCTTGATGCAGTCGCGCATCTGTTTGGATTGCATCAGCATGATCATACGCGCGCGTTTGACAGCGTTTTGGAATCGAGCGCGCGCGGTATTTGGGCGCTTCAAGTATCGCTGCTCGCGCTACTGGCAACCGCGATCTTCCAGGTGGTCATCGTCGCGATGAGCGGTAGCGTCGCATTGCTCGCGGACACGATTCACAACTTTTCCGACGCGCTCACCGCCATTCCACTCTGGATCGCGTTCGCGCTCAATCGCCGCGCGCCGAATCGGCGGTACACTTACGGCTATGGGCGAGCGGAAGACCTCGCCGGCGTAGTGATCGTGTTGATGATCTTTGGCAGTGCGCTCGTCGTATTCTACGAATCCATTCAAAAGATTCTGCATCCGCAACCACTCGCGAATCTGGGCTGGGTCGCGTTGGCGGCGGTGATAGGTTTCTTAGGCAATGAAGCGGTCGCGGTGTTCCGTCTGCGCGTGGGACGTGAGATTGGATCAGCGGCGCTGATTGCGGATGGCTTGCACGCGCGCGTGGATGGCATCACGTCACTCGGCGTTCTCTTTGGCGTAATCGGTGTGTGGCTGGGATTGCCGTGGGCTGACCCCGTGATGGGATTCATTATCGGCTTTGCGATCCTAATCATTGTGCGTGACGCGGCGCGCGAAATGTGGCGTCGTTTGATGGATGCGACCGATCCAGAAATCGTGCATCGCATCGAACATACTACATCACACGTCGAAGGCGTGCAGCACATTCACGCCGTACGCGCTCGCTGGGTCGGTCATCGTTTGCATACGGAAATCCACATCGAGGTGGACTGTGACCTCACCGTCGCGCAGAGCCACGCCATCGCGGAAGAGGTGCGCCATGCCTTGTTCCACGAATTGCCGGCGTTGAATAACGCTATCGTCCATCTCGATCCGTGCGAACACGACAACCACGATCATCATGCCATCACCGCACACCATTCGAGCAACTGAAAACACTGAAATCGAAAACGACTGGGCTGGAATATACAATCCAACCCAGTCGTTTTTTGATGGAAATAGACTTTTGGCGAAGGTATTGATCTGACGCGACTATTTGTAATTCAGCACCATCACGGCGCGAGTTGCCGGCAGTTTGCTCGACGAGATCGTAATGGTCTGCGCGGTCTGGGTGACTTGCGTCGTATTGCCCAACGCACTGGTAAATGCGCCCAGGTCAGTCAAGCGTCCCGCCAGCGATGCGCCTAGCGCTGGAGTTTTATAGTGCATCGGAATGACGATTTTGGGGTTCAGCTGCGTGACAACTTCTGCCGCGCCTATGCCGTCAATCGTAAAGAATCCGCCAACCGGAATCATCACGACATCTATTGCGCCGATGGCTTTGACTTGGTCGGCGTTCAGCGTGTGACCGAGGTCACCCAAGTGCGCCAGTTTCAGCCCGTCCATTTCGAAAATGAAAATCGCGTTCTTGCCGCGCTGAGATCCTTGGGTGTCATCGTGATACGTCTGGACGGTACGAACACGCACCCCTTTGATCGTCTGATCAATTTTCGCCCAATCGTTGCCGGCGAGACCGCGGACTATCTGTGGGCTACCGGTTGCAAGGGCGACATTGTTGTGATCGCTGTGTTCGTGGGTTGTGGTGACGAGGTCTACTCCAGCGACCGGCGTCAGTGGATAGCCCACGCTATCGTTCATTGGGTCGGCTAACACGGTCAGCCCCGTACTCATTTTCAAAACGAACGTCGCATGACCCAGCCAGGTCACACTTGCCGTGGTCTCTTTCGCTGTCGTCGGAGTTGGTGGTACCGATGTCGCGGTCGGAGATACGCGGGTTGCGGTTGGCGGCACTGTCGTCGCAGTGGGTGGGACCGGCGTGGCGCTAGGTGGGACGCGCGTTGACGTCGGCACAGGCGTCGGAGGAATTGGGGATGCCGTTGGCGCAGGAGTTGGCGTCGGTGTTGGTGGCGCGGCACACGCCGCGAGTGTAGTGACCAGGATCAGTACTACAAGAAACCAAGCCATTCGATTCGCAAGCATTTTCTGCCTCCTAGAGTTGGTGTGCAAGGTCTGCTATTGTTTCCATCCGCGTCTGCGGATGAACAACTCGGTTTCTCGTTCTGGAGTGTGAACGCAAGTCGCGCCGCGCGATTGCGAATATACCGCAAAAACGACCTCAGGTCAAAAACCAGGGGGCGGGCGATGTGCCATCCCAGACAATTCACTTTTAAAAACAAACCGCAACATCTATAGTCTGACAGGCGACAAAAGACTGGCTACGTTGAAGGTGACTAAACCTTCAACGTTGACGTGAATGTGGAGACCACCGGAGTTGATCGGTTAGCGCGTCCACCACACGCGGCAAGCATTGCGCCGCACATCAGTAGAATGACGATTGACCGTGCGGTCAACATAATGGGCAAGGTGGTGTGTAATTGACAACGTGATGAACACGACATACTGGGGCGCTAGAACACGGCATCAGAAATTTCCATAGACCATACATCAACTTGTCGCCGTCTCGTTGTTATGCTACAATCTTTATAATCATAGACGAAACGGCGCAACCAGAGGTCATTGAATTGGACGATCTTAATAAGCTGATTCGACAACAGTTCGGCGCGCACGCGAACGACTATGTCACAAGCCAGGTCCATGCGCAAGGTCAAAGTCTCCAACGCTTACTTGAACTCACCCAGCCACAACGCAATTGGCTTGTGCTCGATGTTTCGACCGGCGCGGGACATACCGCGCTGACGTTCGCGCCGCGCGTCGCGCGCGTCATCGCGAGCGACCTGACGCCGCAGATGCTCGCTGCAGCGCGCAAACTCGCGGACGAACGCGGCATCACCAACATTGTCTTTCGCGATGCAGACGCTCACCAATTGCCATTTACCAATGACACTTTTGATTTGGTGATGAATCGGCTTGCGTTGCATCATTACACCGATGCGCGCAAAGCGATTTCAGAAATGGCGCGCGTATGCAAGCGCGGCGGCATCGTCGCGCTCGTAGACAACATCGTGCCGCCGGACAAGATCAGCGCTGGCGCGATCAATCATTTCGAGAAGTTGTAATATCAATAGGTTGAGATGCAATCGGAATTACGCATTTCACTATCACTTTGTCGTTGGCGTACTCGACTTTTACCCGCAACAAATCCAGGACTCGTCGCTTATCCTCGAAATTTGGTTCCTTCATTCCCTCGATTATATCCGCACGGAACTGTAAGGCTGCCGCGATCTCCGCATCATTCAGTGGCTGGGTCGTAAGAGCAGATTGAAGCTCGTCTCGTCTCTTGAGGCGCTCATCGTGTAATCGTTCAAATTCTGCAATTTTCTCCTGCAGCATTTTCTTTACTGTGCCTTCGGAGGTCTGGAACAGAGTATCAGCCAATTCGGTTGCTTTCTGTTCATCTTCAGCGATCTGCTCCATCAAGGTCTGCAGTTGTTCGCGTTTTGGCTCGAACGACTCTTGTTCCCTTTTCTGCGCCAGACGCAAAGCCGCCTCAAAGTCCTTGGCGTTTTCAATTAAAGAGAGAATGTAGTTCCAGGCTATCTCCTCCAACAAATCTGCGCGAACTTGTTTTCGTTTGCACACGCCTTTCTCCAATTGGGTGAATCGATACCTTCCACATCGATAAAAACGGCTGCCCTGTCCGTTGCTTTTATGTGCCCCGGTCATAGCGTAATCACAAACCGTACAACGGATATGACCAGAGAGAAGATACTCTCGCTTTGAGTTTCGTTTGGCCCGCAGTTTATTGAGGCTTCTGCGTTTCTCGGCCGCATCAAAGAGACCCCGATCAATCAGTGCGGGGACTTGCACTGTAACCAATTCGTCCTGCGCCCGTTTACCCCCCAACCCTTGAAAGCCGATGCGCTTACCGTACCGCCAAACCCCGGCGTACGTTTCATTAGAGAGAATTGATCGAATCGTGCCTAGACTCCAAATATGATTCTCCCGTCTCCGATTGACCCTGCGCCCGTACATGAGAGATGGAGTAGGAAATCCCATCTCCGTTAAGCGAACGGCAATCTTCCACATCGTCATTGGTTTATTGTCCCCATCTCCATAGACATACCAATGAAAAACAAGGATCACGATCTTAGCTTCACTTTCGACAATGATGAGGCTTCCATCCTCGTAGCGATACCCAAAGGGAGGTTTCCCATTGCCAACCACCTTCCCTTTCTGTGCCTTGGTATATCGTCCGCGTGAGGTTCGCTCAATGATTTTCTTGCGCTCATCGCTTCCCTGCCACCCTTTGATCACTAGGACAATATCTAGTTCGCTTTCGATCTTGCCAATATCGCACGCATGGACTTCGATGCCGGCGCGAATCCATATCCGCACAGTCGCAAGCAAATCAACGATGTCCCGGGAAAGCCGATCAACCTGGTAAGCCACAACCGCATCAGCCTGGCGAGATTTGATCAGCGCAGCCATTTTCTTTCCTTCGGGGCGTTCAGCAATCGGCGTCGCCCCGCTATGATCCTCCAGAAATTCTGCGACAATCGTAAAGCCAAGACGCTCGGCATACTTGCGACATAATTCGATCTGGCTTGGCAAACTATAACCTTTGTCAGCCTGATCATCCGTTGATACGCGCGCATATAAAACTGCCCTTTTGTGCATCATACTTTACTCCAATTGTGGCGAATGATATTTTTCACGTGCGCTTCCTAGCTCGGCTTGCGTGAACCCGAATTGCTTGTGCAGTCATGATTCGCATGTTGCTTGCCACACAATAGAGTCTGACGCCACGATCAACAAACTCTCTTTCGAGGCATGCGTTGTCATTTGCTGAACGCGTCAAGCGTGCGACATCTGAAACCACAACCGCATCAATCGATTGGCGAGCAATCAATTCACGTATCTTATCTAACCCTGGACGATCCAGTTTCATGCCTGAATATCCTATATCCGTACAGATATTCGTTACTTGGTATCCATTTTCGTTCGCGTATTTCATGCAAACCTCAATCTGCGACTGGATGCCTTCATCATGAGCTGATTGTTTTCTCACCGCAGTTCTGGCATAAATTGTTGCTTTCATTTCGCGTTAGTCATCTTTTCTGATAAATTGTGGAGGCGGTTTTCCCGCCTCCAGGGTTGTTTCGCTACTCGATCCACAGATCGCTCGCGCGTTTCATTTAGAGATTTTGGCGTTGATGATCCAAGTGTAATTGAGAGTCTCCTGATTAATTTTCTTAGTGGTGATATTGATTCTGCTGTTGAAGAGACCTTTGGCTTTTGCCCGCCATGCGCATCTGCGCGCTGTGTCCTGGCGCGGATGGTTGCGATGGTCTTTCACCATCGGAGGCGTCATGATCCTTCAATAAGAATAAACCAGCTTATATTTATCACCTCAACGAGTCCCCCACCCTACAAAATAAAACAGGCAGTCTGCCGAAAATGGCAGACTGCCCGCGAATATGTTATAATGCGGTTAGCCTAGCCCCCGGCTCGATCGGTGGGTTGGGTCAGTGCCGTGTAAGTGTTAGTAGCACTTGCGCGGCACGATTTAGGAATTAAATTATTGTATCTTAAACGAATTATATCACATCCAGTCAATTTGTCAATGGCTTGCGCCCGCGCTTGTCACCACGCTTAGCTTGTTCCCGAAGGTATGCTAAAAGACTTGACCGACTGACTTGCCACACAATCAAGAATTTGCGTCCTTTAATTCTTCTTTGCCGGATTAGTGCCCGAATGCTTTCTGGGTGATAGCCACTAATCTGCGATGCTTCTTGTGTTGTAATCCAATCGTCCATCATTTACGTGCGCCTCCCAGGTCTCATTTGATTCTACATCATTTGCAGAGTACGCGCAAAGTTTGGATCATAGATTTTAAAAGTGCTTCCGATGCAATACGATGAACAAATTATCACTTCCGTGATGAACACATTGCACAAATATGAAGACCTGAGAGTAACCAGGGGCATCATTCAAGCTGTGAGCCTAGGAGCGGTATTACTGATTTACGATATAATGCGTCCTCAACTCTCCAAATTCGTAGCCCTAGGAACGTCAGATACTTCCCCAGGTAACAACTCGTCATTGTTTGGTTTTGAGTGATCGAGAGGCCCAAGATCGCTTTTCTCACGGGCTTCGCGGATGGCGCGTCCACGCGCGGCAAAGATACGAAGCACATCCGCCAATATTTCGACAGTCAAATCCACTTCTGTTTCTTCGTTTTTTTCATCCTGGGGTAATTCAATCGATTCAGATTCAATTCTCGCAGACATTCCTCTTATTTTCTCCTCCGTGACGAAATGGTTAATGAGCATGCACGCGCTCAACAAAACCGCCAGCCTGATCCTACCCTTGGAGGTTTGCTCCCTCACACATCACACTTGCAGTCAGTCATAGCAAAAATGCTCAGCGAGAGCAAGCACCCAGTCGATTCTCTAAAAAATCACCATAGTACAGGTCGGCGCGTGGTTGAATCAATTCAAATGACTAGGTGCAAAAAAATTCCATTGGAACTAAAGCTAGCAAGGGACTATGCCACGGTCCGCGCTCGGTCGCTACATGCTTCCAACTTGGATGAACCCTGGCTTCTGTCTGAATGTAAGCCAGGTCATTTAAACTATATCCCTGCCGAAACGGTAGATTTTTGATTTGAGTCGCATGTATATCCTCCATTAAGAATTTTTAACCGCGATGCCGACGACGAGATTTGAGGACTCGGGAAACAAATTCACGCGCTTCGCTTTCAGTTTCATGGGCAAATCCTTCGCGCGCAATTGCAAAACAGGCTACCTTCGCTCCGAAATGATCCACGAGTGCCGCCAGACGGCTGGCAATAAAATCGTCCTTGCAAATCGCGACGCTCCGTTGGATCAAAGTAAAATCTCCGTTTGGTTGTGACGAGGAAAATTCATCTTTCAACACCCGGTAAAAAGTTCCGCTAGGTTTCTTGGAAAAATCCCAAGCGACTAAGTATCTTTGCGCCATGTTCTTTTTTCTCTTCTCTCCCCTCCCCTGGGTTCGTCTGGGATACGTTTTTCTCGTTGCAGTTTTCGAGTCACAGCATTACTTCAATTGTAACATGCCGCGCTAACAAGAAAATAAAAAATGACCAAAAAAGCAATCAAAGCCGAAGTTTTCGAGAAAACTAAGACTTCTTTTCTTCACAAGGAAATAGGCAAGCGGCTTTTCTTCTTTTGACAAGAAGGTTCCTTGATGCGAGGACACGATTCTGTTTTTTGACTTTATGCATAGCCTCGATATAATGTGCCGGTTGCTAGTGACCTTCAAGCAATTACTCTTCGCATCACACCCTCTTTTCAGCATTCTCTCAACGACCTATTCATTCGTTGCTCCCCATCCATCGGTGAGGTCTATAATTCCTGGTCCAAGATGCCGAAAGATTCGGTTCCTTCTTCATTTCGGTTGCCTCGTATTAGTACGATGGGCACCTAGAAAGTTCTTGTTCTCAATTGAAGACAGCGCACCGCTCAACCGCACTTGCCATTTCCAAAATCCATTTACCGCCTCGCCGCAACGGATTGTTGCGACGACCACGCTTAATCGATCACCTTCATTCGCAGATCGACCGACAACTTGTCGCGATTTATGCGCCCTCCGGTTATGGCAAAACCAGTTTGCTCCTCGATTGGGCACACGACGCCGATTTTCCAGTCGCATGGTACACGCTCGACGAGTTCGACAATACCCCGCACACGTTCCTCACTTACTTGATTGAATCCATTCGCGTGCAGTTTCCCAGTTTTGGAACTCAGGCTTTAGTTTCACTAGAACAATCCGCCGATACGGTCACGCGCCTGCAACCGGTTATCCGACTGATCGCCAATGAGATGCTCCATCTATCCGATCATCTCGTCGTCGTTCTCGATGACTATCACGTGATCGAAAACAAAATGATTGGCGAACTGATCGAATTGCTCGTCCGTTACGCCGGCGATAGCTGCCACCTCTTTATCAATTCGCGGACACTCCCGCATATTCAAGATCAACTCTTACTCCGCGCCCGCGACCAAATGAGCGGGGTGGGGACCGCCGAGTTGCGCTTCACTGCGCCAGAAATTCAAGCGCTGGTCGAACAAAACTACGGCTTGTCCGTTTCTGCACATCGCGCTAGTGAGCTCACACAGATCACCGATGGTTGGATCACCGCTTTGCTCTTGATGGGACAACAAACGGGTTGGCGTGAATTGGTTCAAGATGCACTCGCGATGCCTGAAGCGGCGAAACCTGTATTTGATTATCTTGCCGAGCAGGTCTTCTCCCGGCAATCAGAGGGAATGCGCCACTTCCTACTCGGCTCTTCCATCCTCACTCCGCTCGCTCCCGAAATGCTCGACCAATTGCCCAGCTTGACGGATTCCAAGCGTTATCTCGAAACTTTAGCGGGACAACCCTTTTTCTTGACGCGCTTGGGCGGAGACGACGACCTGTACGAGTACCATCCGCTCTTGCGTGAGTTTCTCAAAACGCGATTGCAAAAAGAGAATCCAACTTGGTTTGAGCAACTCAGCTTGGCGTGCGCTGAACAATACCGACAACAAGGAAAGTGGGATCGCGCCATCGAGATTTATCTTGAGTTGGGAGAAACTGCGAAAGCAACCAGGGTGCTTGAATCGATTGAGGAGTCCCTACGAAAACTATCTGAGATTGCCAGTGCGACGCGTTGGGTCAAGCAACTACCCACCGACATCACATCCCAGAGTCCTCAGCTATTGAGTCTGCGAGGGAAAATCAACATGGCACGCGGTTTACAGGAAGAAGCGGCCGTGTTATTCGACGCGTCCGCGCGGATGTTCGCGCGCGCCGGTGATTACGAAGCAGCCGCCGACAAGCGCGTATGGAAAGGC
>JACRBM010000062.1 GCA_016219275.1 Chloroflexota bacterium | reverse complement strand
TGGACGCGGATGGAAACGTGACTGTGCGCAAGCCATGCTCGCTGGGTTGAGTGAACTTCACAGCGGTCGTTTTGATAAGGCTTGGCAGAAAACCGTGCCCATTGTCATCTGAAGTCGCCGACACTTTTGCGGTATACTCCGCTTGCGGCGATGGCTTGCCCCACGTTGATAAATGGGTTCGCCACGAGTGTGACGAGGAGAATGACGTGCAGTGCGCGCGTGAATTGCGTCAGACGATTGTGTTTCATGATGCCCCCACCGGAAAAGAATGCGATCGTGATTCAGTTCCTAAAAACAGCAAACGCAAACTAACATACCACGCCTGTGGTATGACGAATTGGATCAGGATTTACGTAGGGATGGTTAGGTACAGGAACAGACGAGCAAACCGAGGAACCCTGGGTCTAGAATACGGCAATGCAACGCGCACCTCCACAGTGAGATGAATTACGACGTGCTGTGCGTACGATCGAGCTTTAGTGCAGGGTCAAACCGAGAAGAACTGATTGAAGATACAAACATGTGTGAGTGCACGCATGTGCGCAAACTGGGCGCATTATAACATGAGAACCCAGTTTTTGTGCCAACGAGTTTAGTCAAATTGAGCGGAGAAAAGATAAATTTTCTTTACTTTCGCGCGCCAAAGGAAACCGCCGGTGGTACCGTCCAGTCACAAACGGGCGAGTCCAACGAATGGTGTGCGGGTCTATTGAGCGATGGTTTTGAACCATCTGGCGCGTGAATTTCAATATCCCATATCACCAGATAGTGGGGCATTTTTTGTGTACGATCTCACGCTCGTTTGAAGCGCTGTCGCAAATGTGTTATACTTGACGGCGTCGAGGAGTGATCCCAATGCCAACACTACCCAAGAATGGTCGCCGTAAATCCAGTTCCACGCGTCGCAATGCTGACCTGGCACGCGCCAAGCGAATCCTGCGCGCACATTTACCGGCGTTGCGCGAACACTATTCGATTACATCGCTTGGTATCTTTGGCTCGTACGTGCGCGGTGATCAGAAAAAGAAGAGCGACTTGGATTTGCTGGTAGAATTCGAACGCGCTCCTTCGCTGTTCAAGTACGTCGAACTGGAAGATCATCTGAGCGAACTCGTCGGCATCAAAGTGGATTTGGTCATGAAAAAGACGCTCAAGGCGCACATCGGTCGCTATATCCTCGCTGAGGTCGTCCCGTTATGAGCGCCAAGCGCGTCTACACCGATTATTTACAAGATATTGTCGACTATTCCGAAAAAGCAATGCGCTTTGTCAGGGATGTGAGTTTCGATGAATTTGGCGACGACGAAGAAAAAATTTTTGCGGTCGTCAAGATGATCGAAATTGTTGGCGAAGCCGCGCGGCATTTGCCGAAAAACCTGCGCAACAAATATAACGCGATTCCTTGGAAGCAAGTGACTGGGATGCGCGACAAAATGACACACGAATATTTCAGCGTTGATCTCGAAGTTGTGTGGCGTACGGTTCAAGAGGATTTGCCGCCCTTGCGCGACATTGCAAAAAAGATGTTGGAGGACATCGCAAGTCAGGATTCAAAATAGACGACTCGTGTCTCTCCAGTCGCCCTCATTGAACATTCGGTTGTTGATGTGCTGCTCGCCCATGTCTTATTTGCGGTCTGGGGAATTCTGCTGGATAGACGATGATGGACGAATGGTGAAAAGGTTGGATTTGGAGTGTGCGCCCCTCCGAGAACGGGTGTGCGTCAAGTTTTTGGGTGGTGAAAAAACCTTGCGAAGGTTGAACGGCAATCATATTTGATTTGTCGTCAAAACCTTCGCAAGGTTGAGTGTTCCAAAATTTTGACGCACACCCTCCGAGAACAGTACGGTTGACTATTGGTTATCTTTGCCTATAATGAGCACATCGTATCCAAACTCGTTGGGTTATTGGGAACTGACGAGCGTTGGGCGAGGCTAAATCAAGAACCCAAGGGGCTAGAATTAGGTGACCCAGGATTGCGACTCATAACCCAAAGGTCCCCAGTTCGAGTCTGGGCCCCGCTACTCGACGGCTGGGCGACTGTGAGAATACAGTCGCCCAGCCGTGTTTTTATTTCGGAATACACCGCAAGCACTTTCAGGCATTTTTGACCTCGCCAATAAACTGCGGTACAATTTGGTTGCCTCGCCGCGCGAATACCACGCGCGGGTGAGCAACCTTATGACTGACCAACTATCCGCATACGTTCTCCTGTTGTTCGTATCGTCCGGCATTTGCGGCATCGTCGCGCGTATCGCGTGGCAACGCCGCACCATGCCCGGCGGGATGCCGCTCGTGTTCCTCCTCCTCGGCGCGGCGATTTGGTCGCTCAGTGTTGCGCTAGAAACACTCACGCCGGATATTCCCGGCAAAGTGTTCTGGTCCAAGATCGAATATCTCGGCGTCGCGACCGAAGGCACCTTTTATTTTCTGTTCGCCGCGCAATACACGCATCTCGACCGCTGGCTCACTCGCCGCGCGACATTTTTGCTCGCGATCGTGCCGGCGCTTACCTTTCTCATCGCCGCGACGAACGAATGGCACCAGTGGTTGTGGAACAGCTTTACGTTCGATTTCAGCAGCGGCGACACCCTGCTCATCTACGGACACGCCTTCTGGTTCTGGGTCAACGTCGCGTACAACTATGCGCTCGCGTTCATCAGCACGATCTTGTTGATTCGCTTTGTGATTCGCTCGCCACGTTTGTATCGCCAGCAAGCCCTCGCGATGTTGATCGCCGCGTTCGCTCCGCTCACCGCGAGTGCGATTTACGTCTTTGGTTGGAGTCCGCTCCCGACGTTGGATTTATCGCCGTTCATGTTTGCGTTGACCGGTCTCGCGCTTGCCTGGGCGGTCACGCGCTATCGCTTGCTCGATCTGGTTCCTATCGCGCGCGATCGCTTGATCGAAAAAATGAGCGACGGCGTACTAGTCTTCGACCGCCAGCATCGCGTCGTGGATGTCAATCCCGTGGCGCAGACCATCCTGGGTCGCGAACGCGCGTTGATCGGCGAGCGCGTGGAGCAGATTGACGCGCGCTTGACCGCGCAATCCGATCGCGCCGAAACGCGCGCCGAACTTGCGCTCGACGGCACGCCGGCGCGTTACCTCGAAATGCGCGCCACGCCGCTCTTCGATCAGCGCAACCAAATGGCTGGGCACTTGATCATCTTGTCTGACATCACACCGCGCAAACAGATGGAATTCGCGCTGCACGAGATGAATAGTAAGCTCGAGCAACTTGTCGCCGGACGCACCGCGGAATTGCAACAGACCGTTGCCGAATTGCAGAACGAAATCGCCGAACGGAAACAAGTCGAAACGAAATTGCGGCAAATGGAAGAAGTGCTCGCGCAACGCGTCGCCGATCAAAGCCTCAAACTCTCCGCGTTGTATGAATTGATTCTGTTCGCCGGGCAATCGCTCACCGTGCCCGAAATCCAGGAGCAGGCGCTCGCGACGATCATGCTCGTGATGGGCAGCGACGCGGGATGTATCCATCTGTGGAACGAGAAGAGTCGGACCCTGCAACTCGCCGCGCAACGCGGCTTGGCAACCGCGCAACAATCGCAACTGGGCACGTTACCGGCAGAATGGCTTCTGAACGACCGTATTCCGCGCGCGGTCACGGATTTATCCGCCAACACGCAACTGCCAGCAGAGTTACGTATGCCGAACTGGCAAAGCTATTTGGGCATTCCAACTTTTCTGCTGGGCAAGCCGACCGGCGCGTTGAGTTTGTTCTGGAAACGCACTCGATCGTTTCCGGTCGAAGACATCGCGTTGTTCAGCGCGATGGCAGACCAGGTAAGCATCGTCGTCGAAAACGTGCGCTTGCGTCAACGCAGTGAAGCCGCAGCGGTGCAACAAGAACGACGTCGCCTCGCGCGCGACTTGCACGATTCGGTGACGCAATCGCTGCATAGTCTCGTGCTCTCCGCCGATACGGCGAATCATCGTTTGCGTCAAAACAAGTTGGACCGGCTTGGCGCGTCGCTCGGACAACTCGCGGAGAGCGCGCGGCAGGCGCTCAAAGAAATGCGTTTGTTGTTGTACGAGTTGCGCCTGGCAACGCTCGACCAGGTCAATCTGATTGACGCGCTGCAATTGCGACTCGATGCAGTCGAACGACGCGCTGGGATTGACGCGCAACTCGTCGTCGAGAATTTATCGTTCGTGCCGCAGGTGTGGGAAGGCGAATTGTACTGCATCGCGATGGAAGCGTTGAACAATTCGCTCAAGCACGCACGCGCGACCCAGGTGCGCGTGCAACTGCGCGGTCTCCCGAATGGCATCGTGTTGGACATCGCCGACAATGGGCAAGGCATCGCGCCGACCACCGCTAACTCGGGCGGGATGGGCTTGCGTAATATGCGTGAGCGCGCCGAGCGGCTCGGCGGGACGTTGGTGATTGATTCGACAACTGGGAATGGTATGCGGATTCATTTCGCGATTCGTGAGACAAACGCGTAGAAAATTGGAGGGTGGGATGGCGAATCAAAAAATTCGTATCCTCGTGGTGGACGATCATCCGTTGATGCGCGAGGCGCTTTGTATGGCAATCGAAGATGAAGCCGATATGCAAGTCGTCGGCGAAGCGGCGAACGGCGAGGATGCCGTGCGGCAGGCGCACGCGCTCAAACCGGACGTGACGGTGATGGACTTGTTTATGCCGCGCCAAGATGGTTTGCACGCGATTGCCGACATCAAGAGTCGCGATGCAAACGCGCGCATTCTCGCGCTCACTAGTTCGACGGACGAAGCGATGGTCTTGGCGGCGGTGCAAGCCGGCGTGCTCGGTTATTTGATGAAGGACAGCGCGCGCGAAGAATTATTGCAAGCGATTCGTCAAGTCAGTCAAGGCAACACATTCCTGCCGCCACAAATCGCGCAGAAACTCGCCAACAGCGTGCGCGAGCAAAAGAAGGAACACGCCACGCCGCCGGTCGAGCCGCTCACCGACCGCGAGATTGAAGTGTTGGGATTGATTGGACAAGGCGCGTCGAACAAACAGATCGCGCAAACGCTCAACGTCAGCGAGGGAACCGTCCGCACGCATGTGCACAATCTCTTGGGCAAATTGGGATTGGAGAATCGCAATCAAGCGATTCTCTACGCGGTGCGCGCCGGCATCACCAAGATGTGAACCTCGGTGACTGCCACGCTTGCGAAGGTGGCTGACTAGCGCGTCCCCTCTG
The DNA here is from genome assembly GCA_016219275.1 of Chloroflexota bacterium. Taxonomy (NCBI): domain Bacteria; kingdom Bacillati; phylum Chloroflexota; species Chloroflexota bacterium. The sequence goes on along the minus strand of JACRBM010000062.1, from coordinate 36,280 downwards.
ATAAGCAAAACTTGTACCGATCCATTTCTTGACAAATCATCCTTATTACAGTAGACTCGAATTGTAGGTAAAGATCGCCTCGCTCCACGGGGAATTGCTTGCAACACCAATGCTGGTTGTTGCCGAGTATCACCCGGGCGCGAGGTATTTTTTTTCGGAGTGACGATATGTTGGGAGCCCACGAATTACAAGTGTTCCTCGTCGCGGCGGAGGAAGAGAATTTTTCGGCGGCGGCGCGCAAATTGCATTTGAGCCAACCCGCGATCAGCTTCCAAGTGCAATCGTTGGAAGAGCACTTGAACGTACAGTTATTTCAACGCACTGGCAAGCGCATCTCGCTTACGGATGCGGGGCGCGATCTGATGCCGCTCGCGCGCGAGATGGTCAATCTTTCGGCGCGCATCGAAGAAACGATGTGTCTGCAACAAGGCATCGTCAAGGGACACATCCAAATCGGTTGTAGCACCAGCCCCGGCAAATATGTTCTCCCTCAATTGATCGGCGCGTACCGCAAACAATATCCCGACGTGCAATTCAGCGTACAAGTGATGAGTCGTGAAGATGTCGAAGAAAAATTGCTGCGGAAGGAAATCCATATCGGCGTGTTGAGCATTCCCAGCCGCCACAAGGAACTCGAATGTTGGCGACTGTTCGACGACGAGCTAGTTTTGATCGTCGGCGCGACGCATCCCTGGGCAACACGGGACATGGTTACGCCGGCTGAATTGAACGAGGTAGATTGGATTTTGCGCGAGGGGGGCGCGGCGACGCGGCAATTGATTGCATCCACGTTGATGGAGCATCGTTTGTCGGCAGATGATTTGAACGTAGGGATGGAACTGGGCAGTGTGGAAGCCGTAGAAGCCGCGGTCGAAGCGGGGCATGGCGTGTCGTTTGTTTCGCGGGTGGCAGTCAAACGGGGATTGGAACTGGGGCGCATCAAAATCGTCCCGGTCGCCGGGCTAGTTCTCCGACGTCAAATAATGTTCGCGCGCAACCGGACGCGCGCGTGCACCTGCACCCAGTTGCGTTTCCGCGAGTTTCTCGAATCGCCCGCCGGACAGCAACTCATTGCCAGTACCGTCGGTTAAGTCGCGCAAGTAAAATCATTTTCCCGAATCCAGGTTTCTTCCCTTCGAGGAAACCTGGATTCTTTTTTGATGCCGGGATGCGAGAAAGAAACCAGGTTTCTTCCCTTCGGGGAAACCTGGTTTTTGACGAAGGTACTAATCATCGAGCATCATGGATTGAGCACGCGGGCTTCATCGGTCAAGATGATCTTGTTCCCCACCTTGATCTCCATGCGATACGTGCCGGAGGCGAGCGGCTGACCATCTTGACGAAAAACAGAATGCCAAACCGAGTCATCACCGGCTTGAAGAACGTATTCCCCTTGCGCCCAGAACGCGCCATTGTAATACCACGTGGTTTGTAATTTCGTGCCAGCCGGGACGCCGGTCGGGTTCCACGTTGCGTATATTTCGAGAGGGCGCGCGGAGAAAGTTTTGTTGGCAACGACATTCAGGGGCGTGCCGACGGTTTTGTCATAGCCCGAACTCCACGTCAATACACTCGCTGGGAATGTGGGTACGACAATTGGACTCGGCGTGGCGGTGGCGGTCGGCGTACGCGCGACGGGCGTGTTCGTCAGAGTAGATGTCGGCGTGTTGGTGCGCGTGGGTGTGCTCGTAGACGGCAAGGTTGTCGCGGTCACGACGACGACCACGGGCGACAGAACCTTGACCGGCGGAGGTGTGTTGATTTGCGGTAGTGGCGTCGCCGTGACAAAGACAACCGACGGCGTTGTCCCCGCACCGAGGAATGCGGTTCGCAACGCGCCTTGCCCCCACGTCACCGCAAGACCCAGTCCAAGCGTTAGCAAACCGCCCACAACCGTTCCCAGGATCGCGCGCGCTCGGCACGATCCTTGCGGCTGCGCTTGCGGCTGGGGTGTAGGTGGCGGCGGCGTGGGCGCGACCCGTGGTTCACGTTGGGTAACGCCCGGCGGAGTGGCTTCGACCCAGGATTGCCCATCGTGAATGTACCACGTGCCGCTGTCCGCGCCAAGCATCCAGAAACGTCCTTGCGCGTCCTCGACGATCAACTCTTTGAGCGCGCGGTCGAACTGCTCGGACGTAATTCGTCCGGCGGCGAATTGCCCTTTCAACTTGAAAAATTCGCGCTCGGCATTTTCAAAACGTTCGTCCGTCAAGGATGCCTCCACAACAAATCATTTGCACGCCACAACCAGTTTGCCTTCCGCCATAAGACTGATCTCAGCGACACCACCCCCGTCCTCCCTAACCGAGCCGCGACAACTCGCACCCGCGCCCGCCGCCTGTTCGAATTGCTGCATCTGCATGGCAATGTCTTTGAGTCGCCGAATGACCTCGAGCAGTTGCGGACCGGTGAGTTTATCCGAATTTGCCAATTGGTCGTTCAGATATTGGCGCGTCAATTTGGCATACGCGATCCACTCTTCATCGCGGATCACCGTCACGCGGTATGCGCCCGGCTCAACATCCGCGGTGGAACTCTCGCCCGGCGAAGGCGACAACACTTCGGAGCGTCCTGCCGCGTTGACGATCACGCGCACCGGGATGCGCGTCTTGTTGTTCACGGTGATGGATGGACCACAACCGGCGATCAACATTGCCAATGCGATCCAGACCGCGAGCGATATTCGTCGTCGCATGTTTGCCTCCCCAACCTAGCGGCACAGCGCCGAGGTCTGAATCACAAAATCGGTTCCCACCGTCGAAGGGTTGTTTGCGCGATTGACGACGATGCGTTCAGGCAGAACGACGAATTGATATTGCTCGCCCGACTTGACGGTCAACGCGCACGCGCCAAGATCAACCGCGCCGCGCGTCGCGCGAAACTCGACGCGATACCGACCAGGGTTTTGCGCGCGGTACGCTTTCACGTCGAAGGCGTTCAGGCGCAACGATCCCTGGCTCGGTGAAGAACCCTGGGCAGGGTTCAGTTCGCGCACAGTGACATCAATGCCGTCATCGCGAAAATTATTTATCTCGATGTCGGCGGGTCCCATGCCGATGAGACTCAACACCGTGTTCAACGTGATCAAACGATTTTGAAAAGCATAAAAGCCACCCGCGCCCAGGACCACAACTAACGCAACAAGGACAAGACAACCGGGCACAAGCCAGCCCGCGCAACCGCGGCTCTGCTTGGGCTGGGGGGATGGCGGCGGCGGCGGCGCAATGGGACGCACTGACGACGCACTTCGCTCCGGCATTCCCATTGGGCGCGGGGGCGTCGTCGCCGGCTGAACCGTTCCGTACGGATTCGCTTCGACCCAGGATCGCCCATCGTGCACGAACCACTTGCCGCTGTCCACGCCGGGAACCCAGTGTCGTCCCTGCGCGTCCTCGACCATCAAATCATGCAGCGCGGCTTCGAATTGTTCGCGCGTGATCCGCCCCGTTTCAAGTTTTCCGCGCAGAATAAAATATTGCTCTTCGGCTTGTTTGAAAGGATTCGGTGATTCCATTTTTCGTTTTTGTCATTTCTCCGATAACCGCGATTGTCCCGACAGCGCAAATTCGCCTGACGGCGTACTCACCTGGGCAAATCGGTCGGCTTGGCGCGACCGCGCGTCACGCCGCGCTCCGGCAAATCCGTCGGGCGACGCGGTTTTTTCTCGGCGGTGAGCGGCTCGCCGCAGTTCGGACAAAATCGCGCGGGCGCAACGTACGCGTGACCGCAGTGCGGACACGCTTGCCGCGCGAGTGGGGTCGCGGGTGCAGGTGGAATCGCCGGCGCGGGTGGAATCGCCGGCGTGGGTTCGATCACCGCCGGCTTGATTTCCGCGCGCGGCGGTTCAATCACCTCGGGTGGTACCTCGACTTGAACGCGTGACGGTTCAATCGCTGTGGGCGGTACCATGGCTTGAACGCGCGGCGCGTCCGCGCTCGGCGGCGCGAGAACGGGATGCCGATTCCACGCGAGCGTCAGCGCGATGGGCATTGTGGCTGCACTAAGTTGCGGGGGCGGCGCGGCAACACTCCAGTGTGTACGATCCCAACGATACCACTGATCGCTCGTCGCGCCCGGCATCCAGATGTGTCCCAGGTCGTCGGTGAATTGAAATGCGCGCGTGATATTTTTGAACGCGTTGGCGTCCATCAGCCCGAGACGAAATCGCTCGCGAAAAATTTCGAGTCGCGCGATCCATTCCGCGGGCGTTGCGCGTTCGGCTCTCGTTTCAGTTTGTTGTTCCATGACAACACCCTCACGGAGTATTTTCGTAAAGACATTGGTCGAGCTTGGGTTTGATTTCCTTCATCGCTTTGAGCACGCCATCGTACTCGGCTTGCTTGGCTTTGAGAGCATCCACGATGCGCTGAACGTCATTGCGCGCTTCAATCAGAACCTTGGCGACTTCGTCCGGCGATTCGGCGAATTTATTTTTGATGTGTTCGCGCGCGGCAGCTTCGGCAGTGTTCAGCGCTTGTTGCGCCGTGCTTGCTTCGGTCTGTGCTCCTTCGAGATTTGTTTTGGTGCGCGTGACGTTGCTCTCCGCTTCTGCGGCTTCTTGCGCGACATTCGCCGCCTTGCTCTCCGCCTCCGCCGCTTTGCTCGCTTTTTCGGCTGCTTCGGACGAAATCTTTTGCACAGCGGTTTGCGCCTTTTTCGCGTCTTCGGCAACCTTTGCCACTTGAGTCCCCGCTTTGCGCGCCTGCTGTAGCAGCGGATCCAACTCCTTCGCCACGCCCGACAATTTGCCTTCGATCTCCGTCACCTTGTTCACTGCGTGGACCAAGTCTTCTCCCGATGACGCGGCGTACTTCGCAAAGGCGTCATCGCCCATCACGCGGCGGAGATGATCGTTCAGATGCTTCTCCGTAAATTCCTGCGTGACCTTGCTGACATCATCTACACCATAGAACGCCTTTGCCGCGTCGTCCAAAACTTTTTTGAGTGGCTCCGCCTGTTTGTACAGATTGGCAAGTTGTCCTTCCAAATGAGCCAACTCCGCCAATTGCGATGGCGATGGATTCGGAAGTGCGCGCAGCTTGGAAATGTCGATCTTGGTCGTCGCCATATCCAACCCCAACATCTCCATCTTGAACGCCTCGTCATAGAATTTGCTGCCAATGCCGGCGGCGGGTTTCTGACCCAGGTACTTGAGATATGCCTCCTGCCATTGCTTGTACACTTGCGCCTGACCTTCAACCGCCGCCTTCTGGGCTTCCAGAAGCGCGCGCTCCGCCTTGAGTTTGTCCACCTTGGTCGTGGCGGCGGCGAGCGCGTCTTCGGCTTCCTTGATCGCGGCTTGGGCTGCCTTTGCCGCTTCGTCTGCCTCGCTCAGTGCTTTAGCCGCGTCGTCAGCAGTCCCGCGGAGTGCCTTGGCAGCTTCTGCCGCTTCTTCAGCAACTTTCGCTTTGCTTCCGGCGATGCGAGTTACCTCGCCCAACTCATTTGCGAGGTCGGATGCTTTCGAGGACGCTCTGCGAAAAACAGAGCGCGCCGTCTCAAGCGCCTCGGCTAACGTGCGCGGCAGAAATTGCATCAGTGCCCCGCCGAGGTGAACCGTTAGTTCCGCCACAGCTTTCGCCAAGATCACCGTATCTGCCAAATCATAGCCGAACTTGAGCGAAAACTTGGCGAGCAGTTGGTTGAGTTTGAACTGCGCATCCCACTGCGCCTCCGACGCGAATTTGATCTCACCTTCGAGTTTAATCAAGCGCGCTTGGAGGAGCACATAGTCGTCGTACTTATCGAGGCACGCCGGCGGAACTTTTTCGCGCGGGTTTTGTTGTTGATAGGGCGGCGGATTTTCCGGCGCGTCATCGGGCGGCGGAATTTCGCCGGGTCGGGGTGGTCGCCAGGTCAATTCTTGCGGATCCCAGACCAGACCTTCGTGTTCCCACTTTCGTTGTTGCTCGTCCTCCGGCGGATCCCACACATTCGTCCTGCCGCCATATTCGCGCGGCGGTCGTGGCGCAGGACGCGGACGCCGGCGATTGCGCAGCCGATCAATGACGACGGACGTGCCCGCGCCGGCGACCGTGCCGGTTGCCGGGACTGCCGGGTTTTGCGCGGTGGTCGCCGCGGCGGCGCAGTCCGAACGACTGGGATCATTCGGTGGACAATCGCGCGCGTATGCGACACTCGCAAAATAGAACAACCAAATCGAAAATGAGAACGCGCAGTAAAGCGCCAAGATCGCGAATGATGCCGGACGATGATTGCGTTTATTCACAGACACCTCTCCGAATTCAATCTGCCATTTGCCATTTGCCATTTGCCATCTGCCATTCGCCATACGCCACTCCTCACGCGCGAATGAATCGTTGCGCGAGCAATCCCAGGACGATGCCGTACACGCCGTGTCCGATGAAACTAACCGCGACGACTTCGGGGCTAAGTCGCAATTGCAATGCCGAAGGCAACGCGGTGAGCCACGCGATTTCGAGAAACATCGCCCAGACAACCGCATAGTACCAACGCGCGTTGCCCGCGATCACGGTGTACATGATTCCGAACCCAAAGCCGTTCCAGAAATGGTACGCCCACCCAACGACAATCGCCGTGAACGTTTCTTCGGGCAAGCCGGTAATGAGCCGCCCAAACGCGGGATGACTTGAAAATGGATTGAAGCTGATGAGATTGCTCGCGCGAATCAGCACGCGAATGCCATCGTACGCCAGCGTCGCGACGATGCCGCCCCACGCGCCGACGACCAACCGGTCGAGGAACACGCGCTCGTCAATGCGCGCGGCGATCACACCCAGGATCAACAGCAAGACGAGCGAGGGCGCGGCGGTAACGTCCACGAGAAAGTACATCGGCAGCCAACCCGTCGCATGGAGCAAAATCGCAAGCCCGGAGACGGACGCCGCGATGAACGCCGCGCCGGTCAAGCGCCGATGCCGTTGACCAGACTTGAACAACGCGCGGATCATCGTCCCTGCTTCGTCGTCAGAAACATCGTTCCGAAAGACAAAACGAAACTGGTCGCGAACGTGATCAGGGTCATCATGTTCGTATTGAAACCATCGCGCAGCGCGCCCGGACCGCTTCCAAAAACCAGGGTGAGAATCGGATCGAAGATCGGGTAAATAAAGGGGAGGACGCGCGCCATAATCATGCCGCCGATGAGCGACACGATGAATCCGATGACCTGCTCGCGCGAAAGCGAGATGCCCAACCGGGCAAGCGCCGCGCGAACTGACGTGTACGTGGGCTTGACCGCCGTTCGAATGGACTCGAGCGACACGGGGGAAACGAGCGATGCGCCGCACACGCGACAAGCTTGCGCGCCTGCCGCGTTTTGAGAACCGCACTTGGGACAATACATCGTCTTGCGCTCCTTCGCGCGCAAACAAAAAAGAGGCAGACTTATCCCTGCCTCTAACAATTTCATTTGTCAACTATTTTCTGTTCGCGCGCCGCGACTGACAACATCATCATATCTCACCTCATCCTGCACCATCACAGGCGAGTGATCAATTCGTGCGCTAATTGTATGCAGACACGCGTTCGTGTCAATAGCCCAAGTCGCTCAGATAGTCGGCGTCCAATTGGTAGAGCTTGATCATGTGACGTTCAAGCGGTTCGGGCGCGGGCGCGCGTCCGGTGCGTTTGCCGTCGCGATGCGAGTGATTTTTTCTTTGCCGCGGTGCGTCTCCTCACCAGCTTAGCTGGTCGGGCATCCTTTACCCAGGGGGGATCACCGTCATAGTAGAGCGTTTCCGGCGCAATATCCGCGCCATTCTCCCAGGTAAGCGTTTCCGTTTCGGGGTCCACAAAGACGCGTCGAAACAAGGCAGGGTCATTGCGAATAGGAGCAAAGACGGGTCCCGTGCCGATGTACGGAGTAAGGTCTATTACGCGTTGCGTACCGTCCGTAAAAGTGACGTGTACCTTGAACCCGGCAAGCGGTTTGACCGCGCGCACGCAAATCAATTCCGGGTATTTCTTGTTTTGTACGATCGTGCCGATTGTCATCGTTCCCTCTGATTATTCCAGCGGCGCAATGTCCTTGAGCGGCTCTTCGCGCCGGGCGCGTTCCCAGTTGTTCAACAATTCGTCGCGATGGATTTTAGCCCAGGCGAGCACAAGCCGTTGGGCATTCCTGGGCAGTTTGCCAACCACGATTTTTCCGGTCTTGATCTCGATGGACGCTTTGTACTCGGCATAGAGCGCGTGAAAGTGTGGGCTGTGTTTTTCATCGTAGAACATTTGAATTAGGATGCCATAAAATCGGCTGATCGTGGGCATGGGCATCTATCCTCACGCGCGTGTGTGTCCCAATTATCTATGACTTGATTCAACCTGTCAATGTACATGACTTTTTGACAAAGCAGGGCACTACGTGCTATATGTTTAGGCGACTCACGCACCACACTTTTGCGCTTGCAGGGGAGCAAAATGATTCACCTATCGCGATGGTCCAGCTTCATCACGTTTGCGTTCTTTCTCGGCAGTGTGTGGTTGCCGGGATGCACATCGGCGGCAACGCCAACCCCAACACCGATTCCCCCGTCACCGACAAGTATGGCATCACCTACCGCGACGCCGGTCCCAACTGCAGTGCCTCCATCAGCGCCAACAGTAACGCGCACCATCGCGCCGACACCATCGCCGACTCCAACCGCGTTGCCCACGCTCACGCCGACATTGACCGCGAGCCAACGCTATCCATCCGCGTTCGGCATTGATTATGGTCAGCCGGAAAAATATCGCGCGCAAGGCGACCAGACGCGCCTCTCCGATCCGAGCGTGATCAATTCACTGCGCGGCAAAGCGCAGAGCATCGCGCACTTGGGTGAGATTTATTTTTGGATCAAGCGCGAATTCAAAACCTGGTCGGCAGGCGGCAGCACCATCGGCGCGATCACGACCGATCAATTGATGAAAGAGCGTCGCTTGGGCGGCTGTCACGATTGGGGCTTGGTCTACGCATCGGTCGCGCGCGACCTGGGTTATCCCGTCGTAATGATTGACACGGCGGGTATCGCGTGGGCAAAACGATTCCTTGCCAATCAGAAAGGCGGCTACGCCGGACACGTCTTCGTCGAAGTGTTTGTCGCCGGCAAATGGGTACTCGTGGACTCGACCAACAATTGGTACGTCGAAACCGGTTACGACCCGGCGAACCCGGTCATTCCAATCAATATGGGCAACGAAACGGAAGGATTGTTCGTGATGCGGAAAGGCGTGGATACCTGGGGCTATGGCATTCGAAGCAACAACGAGTTGACGCGATTGATGGAAGAATCGGCGCGGCAAATCAAACTCGAACTGCTTCAATATCCGCCGTACATTGTGCAACGTTTCAAATGACGCTACGCATTCATCTGTTCGGTCAGCCGCGTTTCGACGACGGCGAAAAATCATTCAAATTTTCCGCGCCGCCCAAGACCTTGCCTCTATGGTCTTTTCTCTTATTGAACATAGCTCAACCGGTCGAGCGCGAAACAGTCGCGTTTGCGCTGTGGACGGACGAGCCAGAAACGGTGGCGCGCGCCAACCTGCGCCGGCATCTGCATTATTTGCGCCGCGCGTTGCCGCGCGCGCCGCAATCCGTTCCCTGGTTGTTGATCGACGCGGAAACGGTCCAGTGGAATCCGCAAGCCGATTTTTGGCTCGACACCGCTGAGTTTGAAAAACTGTGCAACATCCCCGACCAACGCGCCGCGGCGGTCGCTCTCTACGCCGGCGATCTCCTCGCCAACGTGTACGACGATTGGATCGTGTACGCGCGCGAACGTTTTCGTAATTTGTATTTCGCCGCGCTTCACCAACTCGTTCTCTCTCACCGCGCGCGCGGCGAACATCCCCAAGCCATCGCGTACGCGAATCAGTTGCTCGCGGCGGATCCGCTGCGCGAAGACACGCTTCGTCAGTTGATCACTCTGCGTTATCAAGCCGGCGACCGCGCCGGCGCACTTGATGAGTACGCGCGTTTTGTCCGTCGCCTCGGCACAGAGCTTTCCGTCGAGCCGATGCCGGAGACAGTTGCGTTGTACGAAGCGGTGGTCCGCAACACACGACTTCCCGGCACAGCGCCCACCAGCGAGGTCACGCCGAACGAGAAAACCATTCCCTTCGCGCTCCCCTTTGTCGGACGCGAGGCGGATGTGGAACGCTTGCGCGTCGCGTGGAGTCGCGCGGCGCAGGGACAGGGTAGCATCGTTCTGATCGGCGGCGAAGCGGGCATTGGCAAAACGCGGCTCGCGACCGAACTCGCGCAGTTCGTCGAAACGCAAGGCGCGCGCGTGTTGTGGGGCGACACCGCGTTCGCCGAGCCGATGCCGTATCAGGCGGTCATCGCCGCGCTCGCGTCCGTCCTGGCTTTGCTCGCCGCGTTGGAGATCAATCCGATTTGGCTGTCCGCCATCGTGCCACTCATCCCGGCATTGGCGACGCGGCGCGCGGACCTCGCCAAACTTTCGCCGCTCGATCCCGACCGCGAACGCGCGCGCTTGTTCGAAGCGTTGGCGCGCTGTTTCGAAGGATTAGCGCAACCGCGCCCGATCCTGCTCATCCTCGAAGATTTGCATTGGGCGGGCGCGGCGACGCTGGCGTGGCTCGAATTTTTCGCGCGCCGCGTTTCATCGCACCGCGTCCTCGTTCTGCTCACGTATCGCGATGAAGAAATCACGCGCGCGCATCCCTGGCGCGATCTGCGCCGCCGTTTGGAAACGGAAAACCAGGTCGCGCAGTGCGCGCTGACGCGGCTCTCCGCGACCGATGTCGAAAATCTCCTCGCGCAATTTGCGACCGATTCAACGCCACCAGGGAATGATCTCGCGCGCGATCTGTACGCGGCGAGCGGCGGCAATCCACTGTTCCTCACCGAACTGATCCGCGACCTCGACGATGCGCATCCAACGACGCTCGGCGACATGATTCCAAAACACGTGCAAACGACGATTGCCAGCCGCGTCGCGCGGCTATCGGAATCCGCGCGCATGTTCGCCGGGATCGCAGCGGTGATCGGGAGCGCGTTCGACATTGAATTGGCGCGCGTGGCGTGCGGGTGGGACGAGCATCAAGCGCTCGACGCGGTGGACGAATTGCTCGATCAGCATCTCATCCGCGAAGCCGGCGGGCACGGACGTTTCGATTACGCGTTCACGCATTCCTTGCATCAAGCCGCGATCTACGCGGACACACCAGAAGCGGCGCGGCGGCGGCGGCATCATCGTGTCGCGCGCGTGATGGAAGAATTGTACGCCGACCGGCTCGACGACCTCGCGAGCCAACTCGCGCTCCATCTGGAACGCGCCGGCGAAACGCGCCGCGCGGCAGAGTACTCTTTACGCGTGGCGCGGCGCGCGCAAATGATTTACGCGGATCAAGACGCGTTGGAGCACATCGCACACGCGCTCGAACTCGACCCGGATCAGCGAACGCGGTTCGACCTGGTTCGGCTCCGCGAGACGATCCACAGCCGGCGCGGCGAGCGCGACGCGCAACGCATAGACCTGGAGCAACTAGCGCAGAGCGCCCTGGCGTTGAACGACGACGACGCGGAATGCGAGGTGTTGCGCCGGCAAATTCTTTTTCTGCGCGCGCTTGGCGAACGGCAGGATGAGGCGGCGGCGATTGACGCGCTAACGACGCGCGCGTTCGCGCGCGACGCTAAATGCTGGCAAGCCGAAGCGATTCAGGCGCAAGCCGCGCACCAAGTCTTGATCGGTGAGTACGACGCGGCGCACGCTTCGCTCGAACACGCACTCGTTCTGCATCGCGAACTCGACGATGCGAATAACCAGGTGCAATGCTTTTGCCTCCTCGCCGAAGTCGCGATTCATCGCGGACAGTGGTCGCGCGTTCAACCCCTCCTCGATCAAGCCACCGCGCTCGCCGAAGCGCGCGGCAATTACGCGCTCTTGATCCAAACGTGGCGAACGACATCGGGCGTCTTGTTCGCGCGGCAAGATTTTGACGCAGCGGCGCGTTTGGCAAACCAAATGCTCGAACGGTGTCGCGCGATGGGCGACCGCGAAGGCGAAGCGGACGCGCACGCACGCTTGGGCGCGATTGCCGCGCGTCAGTTTCAAATTCAATCCGCGCGCGAACATTACGATCAGGCGCGCAAGTTGTACGCCGCGTTGGAAAAACGGCAGGGTCTAGCGGCGGTGATGATCAACCGCGCGGTGCTAGCGAGCCGGCTAGGACATTACGCGGAAAGTTTGGATGCGTATGCACAAGCCGAGAAACTTTTCCACGCGTTGAATGATCTGCGCGGGCAAGTGGTCAGCGCGCTCAACCTTAGCATTGTCAATTTGTTTCAAGGTGATTATGCCGCCGCGAAATCCGCCGCGCAACGCGGCTTGGAACTCGCGCGCGCGATGAACGCCGCGGTGATGGAGGCGAACGCGCTCGCGAACCTGGGCGCGGCGGAACGCGACCTGGGCGAACTGCCGGACGCGCTCGCGCACATGCAAGCCGGGTTGGCGATCCGCCGGCAACTGGGACAACCGGCAGAACTCGGCACCGACCTGTGCGATCTCACGGTCGCGTACCTGCGCGCCGGCGATCTGGGCGCGGCGCGCGCCTCCACGGATGAAATGCTCGCGCTCTACGCGTCGGCGGCAGAGACGATGATGCACCCGCAGTACATTTTGTGGGCGGCAGCGCAAACCTATCGCGCGTTGGGCAATGGTAAACGCGCGCGCGAGTTGCTCGAGCAAGCATACCGCGTGCTCGAAGATAAAGCCGCGGCGATCCCGGACGCCGAATCGCGCGCGACGTTTTTCCATCTGCCGTTCAATCGTGAGTTGCGCGAGGCATCTTCGACAAAGACCCGAAGGGTTTAGGAAACCCTTCGGGTCTTTGATTTTTAGCGCGAATTCCATTGGGTTTGTGATTTTGTAGAGACGTTGCACGCTTCGCGAACGTCTCTTCAAAACCAACGGTAAATCCAGATGGAAATTGGTCTAGACGCTTTTTAGACGCGGCTGGTGTATGCTTGTTCGCAGTAGTGGCTCACCACAATCAATCCCGTTTCAAGGAGAATATGGTGGCACCGACCTCTGGACGCATCGAGCATCTCTTTATTGTCCGCGTCTGGCAAGAACCCAGTCAAGCGGCGCCCGTGCATTGGCGTGGATCAATCGAGCACATTCCCTCCGCGCAACGCGTGTACTTTGAGTCGCTGGATGATCTATTTGATTTTATCTCGTTGCGCGTGAACACTTTATCCAATTCCTTCAAGGGAAACTCCGATGAATGATTCCATCATCCGCCGACGCCAGCGCGTAACGATGCGCGCCTGATTTTCGCAATGCCGCCACGGCTTTTCAAAAGTCGCTTGACTCACTTGCCAACCTAACCCCCTGCCCCCTTCCCTTATAGGGAAGGGGGCAGGGGGATGGGTCTGTAAATAACTTTTGAAAAACCGTGGCATTGCCGCAATAGTCGCTTGACAGATACCAGGTTGCTTGAAGCAACCTGGTATCTCACCCGCCTATGCCGAGCCGGACTGGTTCATGAGAGGACCATTCGATGCAAGCCCAAAGCACTTGCATCCAAGTGGTTCTTTTTTTTGTGTTACTCAGCCACAACCTGCACCACTCACAATAACCAAAAAAGGAAGAGTCGTATGAAAAACTGGAAACTGGGAATGGGCTGTTTGGTGTTTTTGATTCTCTTGCTCGCCGGGGGCGGCGCGGCGCTCTGGCTTCTCGTCCCCGAAGTGGAAGAGCAACTGCCGGTTGGCGCGTCGCCAATCATTGTAACGCTCTCCGCGCCGGCAAATGGCGCGGCGCTTGCGCTGAACGGACCGACGACCATCGAGGCGCAAGCCTTCGGCGCGCAGCCGATCATCGCGCTGGAATTGTGGATTGACGGCGTGCCATCGCAAGCCAAGAGCGCGCCGCCCGAGTTGCAACTCAAGCAACTCTCTGCGTCGTGGCTCTGGCTGCCGGTCGTCGAAGGCGAACACGTCTTGTTGGCGCGCGCGCTTGCTGCCGATCAACAAATCGCCACGTCGAATGCGGTGCGCGTGAGCGCGAGCAAGAACGCGAACGTGCAGTTGATCGTCGCGCATCCGGTTCAACCGGGCGAAACACTGCAAGGCATCGCGAAACAGTACGGCACGACGCCCCAGGAAATTATTGATGCGAATCCACCAACCAGTTCCGGCAACCCGGTCACGCCCGGCGGCGATGTCAACATTCCGATCGAGCCGCCGCCGCCGGATGTAGGCGACGATCCGAGCGTGGCGGGCGACCCCAACGCGCCCGGTGAGACGGGCGATGCCAACACGTCGTTCGATCCCGGTCCACCGAGCGATCCATCCGAGGAGCCGTCCACCAACAAGCCGAGCAAGTACGGAATTTGGATTGGCAACCTTCTCGGCAAGTTGCTTCAAAACACCTTGCCCACCGCGCCCACCATCAAAGCCAACGCCATTCCCGGCAAATGCGACGCGGATATTCGCATCGCCGACAAATCGAAAAATGAAGCGGGCTTTGTCATCTATCGGCTCGATCCAAATTCGCACGTCTTCCAACGCGTTGCGACGCTGGATGCGAACGGCGATGAGAGTTTGCATTTTGTGGACAAGGGATTGTACGGCAAGTTCCAGTACTATGTCGCCGCGTTCAATGCCGCCGGCGAATCGCCGAGCAACATCGTCAACGTCAAAGTTGCCGACGACAAGTGTCTCACACCGGAATGGCAATCAATTAGTTTGGAGAAAACCAAAATCAGCGTGACGCAACCCGTTGACAAGATGTACTGCTACCTCTCGGTCAACAAGGGACCCTGGACGCGCGTGCCACCCGGCGCGGAGGATTTTCTCCAACCCAAGAATGGCGAAGTAGACCTGAGCAAGTTCATCAAGAAACTCGCGCCGCCGGACGCGCAAGGCAATATCACGCTCAACCTGGAATGCTGGGGCTGGCGCGGCAACGCGTTAGTGAATCTCGGCGAAGCCAGCACGACGATCAACGCGAATCAGCTCAACAAGCCGATTCAATTTGGAAACATAAACTACAAGTTGATCGCGAATGTTAACCGGGGCAAAATTGACCTGAGTGGTCACGCGACCCAGCCCTCGGACGGCGATCCACCGCCGCCGCCCAGCCCCTGGATTGATCCGCCGACCGGCGCAAAATTTACGACCGACCCGGAGATCTGCGCCAAGCACGGACATGAGGTCTTTTGCGATATTATCCTGAGTACCAAGACGCCTGTCTTGGTCTGGGATTGGAAATCACTCATTTGCATTAGTAGTACAAGTTCGGACAAGTGTGATGGGCATCTTACGAAGATTGATGGGTATTACGTGTACGAGACGGTCTCGCTCGGATCGGGTTTCTCATCAAGCCAACTATTAGCAACCATCTCAAACGACAAGATCACGCTTGCCTTCCTGCCAAAAGACCGGCTACAACCACCGCCCGGCATCCCCGTGCCGCAATACTCTGTGCGCGCGTTCAAGAGCGATCATGATTTTGGAAACGGATTCAAGGGAGAGGTTCAATCCGCGGACAGCAAACTTGTATCGCCGCCGCAAAACCCTCCGCTGCCATCTCCGCCCAAGGCAACCGTACGCGACTATCGTTCCTTTAAGTACTCCGAAAGCGGAGCAAGTTGGGGCGGGTTGAGCACTATGGGGACGGGACATGATCCCATTTTTGATCAACTCGGGTCGGGCGAGATTGTCGTTGGATTTGACCATCTGACCCAGCCATCAGGATGGGTAGGTTCACAGTACCAAAACATCGCGTATCGCGGCGCAGTGCGCTTTAATCTCAACGAACTCAAGGATAAATCTTTCACCAAGGCGGAACTCCAATTCCGTCTCCGCACCGGTGTGTTCGACACCGACCTCTGGGCAACCAATCAAGTTCCCACATGTCTCTCGGTTCTCTATCTTGCCCAAGACGATTGGACGGTACCGGACTATAAGGTTCTGCCGCCGGGGGATGTGTACAAGTACGTGCCCAACTCTTGGGGTATCATGAATCCGACGAGTCTGACGGTCAACGCCGACGGAGTCAAGATCGCGGAATCTGAAAATTTCAGCATTGACGTGACCTCGGCGGTGCGTGACTGGGCGCAGGGAGTTCGTCCCAACTATGGATTTGTTTTCGGTGGTGCGGACGAAAGATTCTCCGTCGAGGACAATAACAAGTGCTGGTCCATCTACGGACCTTTTGGATTGTCCATCAAATAGTGAATGACAACTGAACACTCAAGGTGAAACGATGAAACGCTTAACCATTTTTCTCGTGCTGACGATGCTGGCAGCGACTGCCGCCGGTTGCAATCCGTCCTCGTCGCCGGCAATCACATCCGAAGGACCGCGCGTGTGGTTGGACGCGCCGTTGAACGACAGCGCGTTTCCGCTCGCGCCGCTCGAAGTGATTTCTCATTCGAGCGACCCCCTACAGGTTACCCAGGTCGAGCTGAATGTGAACGGCAACATCTTGCGAACCGATCCAAATCCGGACCAGGCAAAGACGTTGGTAACGATGCGACAGAAATGGTCGCCGCCCGCGCCGGGAAATTACACGCTGATGGTGCGCGCCCAAAACAGCGCGAGCGTGTGGAGCGACTATGCGCTCACCGTCGTCACGATTGGCGGCGTGACGACCCCGACGCCGCCAACACCGCCGAGACCCGGCGCGCCCACGCCCACCGCGACGAATACCCCGCCGATCCAGGTCGCCAAAGCCGGCGATACGCGCACGCCCTTGTCGCCGGCAAGCATCGCGTTTTCCGCCGATCAAACAAACCTTGTCGCGGGGCAATGCGCGACGTTGCGCTGGGAAACGAAAAATGTTGCGCAAGTTTTTCTGGGCAACACATCGGTTGGCGCGAGCGGCGCAAAACAAGAATGCCCTACCAAGACGACGAGCTACACGTTACGCGTCGTCACACTCGATAGTCAGGTCGCGCAACGCACGGTAACGATCAATGTCGTTTCGCCTTCGATCACGCCAACCCGGACGGCAACGCTAACGCGCACGCCGACGCGCACGCCGACCAAGTATCTGCTCGCGCCACCAATTCAAGGATGCAACGGCGCCCCGGTCATTGCGTCGTTCAGCGCGTCGCCCACATCCATCACTTCGGGCGGATCCTCAACACTGAATTGGGGCGCGGTGACAAACGCGGATTCAGTCGAGATCAATCAAGGCATCGGCGGCGTCGCCGCGCCCGGTTCGATCAAGGTTTCGCCCAAGAGCACGACGACGTACACGCTGACCGCGCGGTGCGGCTCGAACACGGTGACGCGCCAGGTCACCGTGTCGGTGGCGCTGTACATCACCATCCCCGACAAAATCAAAACGAACACGCCGACTCCGACCAAGCCCCCAACCGACACGACCGGTCCGACCTTTGGATCCATCTATCCGGTCGGCACCTACTTTTACCGTTCGTATTGCAATCCCACTTCGATCACTATCAACGCGACGGCGAGCGATTCGTCCGGCGTGGCGAACGTGACACTGTACTATCGCGTCGGCACGAGCGGAGCGTATGCAAGCCGGACGATGGATTCGATTGGCAGCAACAACTATCGCGAGACGATCAAAAGTAGTGACGTTGCAGGAAACAGTACCGGCACGTTTTACTTTTACGTCATCGCGCGGGATACACGCGGCAACTCGCGCCAGAGTTCCACAAACAGTAGTGTGCGCTTGATCGAGTGCGTGCGCTAACCCGAGAACACAGCGAGACCTTCCCAGTTTTGCAAACCGGGAAGGTCTCGTTCGATCCGCTAAAATTCCTCCGCCACACATCATCCGGGTAAGGTGACCAACAGCGCAAAGAATGCCTCCACGACTTGCGGATCAAATTGGATACCCGCTTGCTCGCGGATATAGTCGTATGCCTGCTCCTTTGTCCACGCGTGACGATACGGTCGGTCTGAGCGCAAGGCATCCCATACATCAACCACCGCGAACGCGCGCGCCGATAGCGGAATCTGTTCGCCTTTCAAGCCACGCGGATAACCACTCCCGTCCCATTTCTCATGATGGCAGTAGGGAATATCCAACGCCGCGCGTAGAAACGCAATCGGCGCGATCAATTCGTAGGCATACGTCGGATGCCTACGCATAATGTCCCATTCTTGCTCGGTGAGCGAACCCCCTTTGAGCAAGATGCGGTCGGGAATACCCATCTTGCCGATGTCATGCAAGAGCGCGCCGCGGCGCACCTGAATCAACTCCTCGTCGCGCATCCCCAACGACCTTGCCAAGCGCACCGACATCTCCGCCACACGCTGCGTATGTCCTTCCGTTTCCTTGTCGCGCAGATCGAGTGCGCGCGACCAACCCTCAATGGTCGCGTCATAAGCCAGTTTCAATTCCAGATTGGAACGCTGCAAGTGATCGAACAGGGTCGCGTTGTCTATGGCGATCGCGGCTTGCGTTGCCAACGTTTCGAGAAAATCAAGCCACCCCGCCGGTGGATCGAGCCGCGCGCGATGAAACACTTCGATCACGCCTTTGATCTGCCCCTTGGCGATCAGCGGCGCGCAAAAGTGCGAGACGAATCCTTCATCCGCCAAGAGCGCGGCAAGCTTGAAGGCACTGTCGGCTTGATCCATATCCGGGAGAGCGATCACGCGGCGTTCGAGCGCCGCGGTGCCCGCCTGACCTTGTCCCAGACGCACTTGCGAGTATTCGATGTTGCGGGTGCGGAAGCCGCAACCTGCCGCGTAACTCAACGTCTGGGTGTACGGGTCGTACAGCAGAATGTCCGCCGCATCCGCGCCGAGAAGCGCGACACTGTTGTTCAGCAACACGTTGAGAATAATGTGCAGATCGAGACTCGCGCTGATCGCGTTATCAATTTGATGCAGCGCGGTCAAACGACGCAGTTGCTGTTCGGTTTGTTCGTGGAGTGTGGTGCGGTGAATCGCGTTTGCGGCAATGTCCGCGATTGCCACAAGCAGACGCAACTCATTTTCAGTAATGCTACTCTGACGGACGATCCAGAGCGCGCCAATGGTATGGTCCTGGGTGATGAGCGGCGCGCAAGCCACGGCGTGGGCTTCGCCGAGCTGATCAAGCGGGACAAAACGCGGATCATTCCGCACATCGTTATTGAGATAGGGTTTGCCGCTTGCAATGACCAACGCGCTGACACCCTGACCAGGCGCAAGGCGCGCGCCGGTGAAATTTCTCCCGACGATGCTTCGCCCCAGTTCGATGACGATTTCTCCGGTCACCGGGTCTTGCATCGCCAAGGTCGCGCCGTCCGAATGGAACAGATCGTTCAATTGATCGAGGAGCACGGGGAGCATCTCCGAGCGGGTGGGCGAGGTGCGCAAGGCATTGGAAATCCGGATGATTGCTTCGCGTTCGTCCTCGTGTTGCTTGCGCTCGCTGATATTCTGCTTGATGGCGATAAAGTGAGTGATCTCGCCCTCAACTTGGCGCACGGGCGTGATCGTCATTTCTTCCGTGTACAACGACCCGTCCTTGCGGCGATTGATAATCTCGCCGCGCCAGACCTGACCCGCGAGAATCGTGTCCCAAAGATTCTTGAAAAATGCACCGTCATGTTTGCCGGATTGCCAAATGCGCGGATTCTGACCAATTGACTCTTCGGCGGTAAAGCCCGTCAAGCGCGTAAAGGCAGGGTTGACCCAGCGAATGACGCCCTGACGATCGGTGATGACGATGCCATTCGCGGCGGCTTCGAGCGCCGCGCCTTGTTGCCGCAGCGTTTCCTCCGCGCTCTTGCGGTCGGTGATGTCGTGGATGAGCGACAGAAAATGTTTTTCCCCACCCAGGTCTATCGGCGCTGTCGCGGCAAGACCAATCTTGATCTCGCCCGACTTGGTGCGGGCTTTGAATTCGAACGTGTCCACCGCGTTATGCTCGTCCAGTTCTCTGATCTTTGCCGCGTGATTTTCGGGATTCGCCCATAGTTCAAGTTGGTCCGATGTCCGGCCGACGATTTCCTCGCGTGTGTAACCCGATGTTTTGACGAATACATCATTGACATCAACAAAGCGTCCATCCGCGGCGCGCACGATGCTGATCGCGACGGGACTGAGGCGAAAGACGGTCGAGAAGCGTTCTTCGCTTTCGCGCAGCGCTTCCTCGGCGCGCTTGCGTTCGGTAATGTCGCTGGATTGCGCCAGAATACAGGTCTCTCCGCCGAGTGTGATGAGCGTCGCCGACACCATTGCATATCCCACTTCGCCATTCTTGCGCCGAAACGCACATTCGAAATTGTGTACACTGCCGTGTTCTTCTAACAGTTGGCGGTATCGCGCTCTTTGCTCAGGTTCAGCCCACAGGTTCAACTCGGCGGAGGTGTGTCCCACGACCTCTGCTCGCGCGTAGCCGGTTGCTTGCAAAAAACTTTCGTTCACGTCAAGATAAATCCGGCTTTTCGCTGAACTGACCGACAAAGCCGTCGGACTCGAACGAAACGCCATCGAGAATTTCGCTTCGCTGTCTTGCAGATCGCGGTGTGCCAACAGACTGGTCAAGCCATCGGTCAGCCGTCTGCCGATCTCTTGAAACAGCCGCTCCTCCTCCGGGGTCCAAACGCGTGGGTAAGAACACTGATGCAACCCGAACACCCAGGGCTTGCCGACCTTGGGATAAACCGGAACAAACATCTGGGACTGAACGCCAAATTGCTTGGCAGTCGAGATTGGTCTTTCCGTCCCGGCGGTGTAAATCACTGGGGTATCCGACTCCAGAGCTTCCCGCATATTCTGCGCTTCGCCGGGGGACATCGGCACGTCCACATTCAAGAACTTGGCGCCGGGATATTCGGGCTTGGTGATTTCCATTGGTACCCGAAACGACGGCGCATCCGGATCGCACGGATAGAGGAGCCATGCCCGGTCGCAATCAAAGATCGAAAGCACCACGTCGAGCACATTACCCATCATCTCCTCAAGATCGTTCGTACCCTGTATCGCTCGATTGATCTGATCCATGCTTTCCAGGAACCGCAAATGCGCGAGGTGCTCCTGCTCCGCGCGATTGCGCTCGGTGATATCGTTGGATTGCGCCAGAATGCATATTTCTCCGCCGAGTGTGATGAGCGTCGCCGACACCAGTGCATATCCCACTTCGCCTGTCTGGCGTCGAAACTCATATTCGAAATTGTGTACGCTACCGTGTTCTTGGAACAATCGCCGGTACTGCTCGGCTTGCTCCGGTACAGCCCACAGGTTCAACTCGGCGGAGGTGTGACCCAGGACTTGCGCTCGCGTGTAGCCGGTCGCCTGCAAGAAACTTTCGTTCACGTCAAGATAAATCCGGTTTTGCGCTGAGGAAACCGACAGAGCGGACGGACTGGAACGGAACGCGGTCGAAAATTTCGCTTCGCTTTCTTGGAGATCACGATACATCAACAAACTGCTTAAAGCGTCGCTCAACCGCCTGCCGATCTCTTGAAACAGGCGCTCCTCTTCCGCTGTCCAGACACGGGGGTACGAACACTGGTGGAGTCCGAACACCCAGGGTTTGCCGACCTTGGGATAAATCGCCATCGCGATGAAGGATTGAACACTGAAACCTTGCGCTATCTCTACCGGCACTGGGCGCTCAGACCTCGGACCGAATTTCACTGGACCCGTCGCGCCTCTCAAAATTCGAAACACCGTTGCGCCAGCGGGATCCATCGGCAGTTCAACCCCCAGCGGAAGAACACTGGGATATTCCGGTCGAGTGCGCTCCATTGGCACTTGCCACAATGTTGCTTCCGGGTCACACGGGTAAACCAGCCACGCGCGGTCGCAATCAAAGATCGCCAGTGTCGCGTCGAGTACATCGCGCATCATCTGCTCAAGATCATTCGTCCCTTGCATCGCCCGATTGATCTGATCCATACATTCAAAGAATCGCAGATGCGCCAGACGTTCTTGCTCGGCGCGCTTGCGTTCGGTGATGTTACTCGTCACCGAACCGATCCGATAGCCCTTGTCGGTCTTGATCGGGAAGATGGTCTGCTGAATAAATTGACGTGTGCCATCTTGCCGCATCACTTCGGCTTCGATCACTTTTGCAAAGATAGGCGATTGACCAGTCTGCAGCGCATCCAACACGATTTGTTTGTTACGCGCGTGACGTTCAGGCGTCTGCCATTCCCGTGGGAGCATTTGGTACTGAACATCCCAGTATGCTTTACCGAGCACTTGACTTGCCGGCAAACCGGTTATTTTCTCGCGCGCATGGTTCCACTCGATGATCGTGCCTTGCTCGTCCACCAACGTGAATCCCTCGGATGAACTTTCGACAAAGCCGCGGAATTTTTGCTCGCTCTCGCGCAACGCATTGTCCGCGCGCTTGCGTTCGGTGATGTCCACCAACACGGCGACGTTTCCGGTAATCTGTCCCTCTGGGTTATGCAATGCTGACGCATAAATGCTATAGTCAATCGGCGTGCCATCACGTTTTTGTCGTTGGACTTCGATACCGTTCAGAGTCTGACCGCTTCGGATCAAATCGCGAAATCGCCGGAATTCATCCTCTTTTTCCACCGGTACGCTGGGAAGGAAATTGCCCATCGCTTCTTGAGCGCTCCAGCCGAGCATCTTTTCAGCCGCAGGATTCCAAACGGTGTGAACTCTTCCTTCCAAGTCCAAACCGATGATCGCGGTTGGAGCTGCCTCGATAATCGCGCGAAGAAGTTCGTTGGTCTCTCGCAGTTCCTGTTCCACTCGCTTGCGTTCGGTGATGTCCTCGGTCAGGGTGGCAATGCGATAACCCTTTTCTGTTTTGATGGGGAAGATTGTTTGGTGAAGGTAATGCTTTTCTTTGCTTGGCGGTGGATAAAACTCCGCCTCGATCGGCGCGGCAAACAAGGAGGACTTGCCAGTTTGTAGCGCTTCTAGCACAGCGGATTTGAGAAATTCGCGTCGCTGCACGGTTGCTCGATCCGGGGCGATGATTTTCATCATCATATCCCAAAGGGGTATCCCCAGGACTTGGCTCTGCTTCAAACCCGTCATTCTCTCGTTCGCTTGATTCCATTCTACAATGTTGCCGGCTTCATCATTCAGCGTAACGCCTTCTGCCGATTGTTCGATGATGGTGCGATATTTTTCTTCGCTCTCGCGCAACGCTTGTTCGGCTTGCCGGCGTTGCTCGTCGCGTTGCAACGATTCAACCGCATAGCCCAGGTCTGCCGCCATTTCCGTCAGCAACGACATTTCTTGATCGTCGAAGAATCCGGGAACTGGCGCGTAAAGATGAACCGCGCCCCAGACACGATCAAACACTTGGAGCGGCAGGATAGCACAGGAACGATAGCCGCGCGTGAGCGCCTCGTTGCGCCAGAGCGCCGCGCCGTCCTCGCGTTCGATATCATTCGAAAGGAAACAACGATTCTCACGAATCGCGGTCGCGGTCGGATCGGCGCGCGTTGGGGTTTCACTCAAACGGACGCGTTGAACATGTTCAAGAAAACCATCGCTATGTCCATGATGTGCGGAAACATGGATCTGCTGGGTCTGATCGTCGTACTGTCCGATCCACGCAAGTCGGAACTCGCCGTCCTCCACCGCAATCCGGCAGGTCTCTTCGAAAAGTTGTTGCGGGTCACGTGTCCGCACAATCATCTGGTTGATATTGCTGAGAACCGCGTAGACCCGGTTAAGCCGTTTGATCTCCACCTCGGCGCGGTGGCGTTCGGTAATGTCGGCGACGGTGAGGACGACACTTTCGACTTTGCCGGCTTGGTCCAGGATCGGCGCGCCATTGATGGAAAGAAAGACGTGACGCCCGTTGGACCAGATGATGGTGTGTTGAACATCCAGGACTGGTTTGCCCGTGGACATGACTTGGCGGAACGGAAGTTTTTCATCGGGGAAAGGATTGCCATCGTAATCCGTGATGAACCAAGACGGCGCATTGTAGGCGCGCTGAGTGATTTCCTCTTTCGGCAAGTCCAACACGCGCTCGGCTTGCGGATTAGCAAACGTGATTTGCCCGTCGCGATCCACCATCGTGATGCCAACCGGACTTGTCTCCATGATGCGACTGAGGAGCGCGCGCTCGCGGCGCAGCGCCATTTCCAACTGCCTTTCGTCCTCCAGGATGTTCAACAACGCGCGACGCGATTGCTCCGACTTGTCGAGCAGCGCGGTGATCTGCTTTTCATTCTCCTCGAGTTGCGCGTTGGCAGTTTGCAATTCGGCGATGCGTGCCACGACGCGGTCTTCCAGGGCTTGATTCGCCCAATGCAGTTCTGCCTCCACCTGTTTGCGTGCCGACATTTCTTGTGCGAGGTCATTGTCATCTTTTTGGAGTCGCGTGTATCCCAGGATCTCGTTTTTCAGAACCAACGCGGCGTAATTGAAGAAGGTCGGCAACTGTCGCGATAATTCGCGCACCGCGATGGGCAGACTCTCCAACTTGAACACGCCGATCAATTCCGCTTCGACAAGAAGCGGCGCGATCCACGTGTACGCCTTGGAAGACTCGGGCGTCATCAACTTGCCATCGCTGAACTCGTGGGCGTACTCGATTGGCTCGCGCGTGTCCATAACCTTTTTCACGCGCTCATCGTCAACGGCATCGAGTTTCTTTGTGTCGCCATAGACATCCGCATAGTAGACGCCGCCGTCAATCACATAGTACAGAATGAGATTGACGCCGCCAATCACGTCACTCACCGATTTCAACATGGTCTCGATGGTGTTCGCGAGACCCGACACGGCGCTCATCTTGTTCATCAGTTGGATCGTCAACTGAAGATATGCTTTATCGGACGCGAGCCGCTCGACGCGTTCTTCCAGATTGGCAAGGTCCGCCTTTGATATGGTCGTCATCTCAGACATACGGTTTCTCTTTCTCAGTCACGTCAATTTCGCTAACTTACAAACTCGTCCACAGTTTCGAGCATTGTCCGAATGTTTTCTTCGGAAACGTACTACGGCATGACACCACCGGTCAAGCCGCGCCCGGCAATAATTTCTAACGCTCTTGTGGCATCTTGGCAATTCGGCTGCTTTCCCAGCGTAAACAAACTCCACTCATGATCCAACACCGTCGCCAAAATCATAAATTCATCCGCGAATAACGCGAAGCCTGGCACTTGCGTTCCCGCCAGGGCAAGTGTAACGCGAATGAAATTAAAAATTAGCGGAGATTCGGGTTATGCGCGGATAAAAAAAACGGGCGAAAACGATTTGGCGATGGTAGCGATTATCGTGCCCGTACTGTTCGCGCAACTCACCCTGCCTGACTAGGGTAACGAAGCGGTTCACCGAGCCGAGCGCACAACTGGTTGACCTCGTGCTTGAGCTCTTGAACGCGTCCTTCCCGGTTAAGCGTAACATCGTGCCAACGCTGGAGTTCATTGAGTTGATGTTTGATTTTCTCTTCGGCGTGTTTGCGTTCGGTCAGGTCTTGCGAAATAACGGCAACGCCGATGACCTCGTCCATTTCGGTTTTGATGGGACTGTGCGAAACTTGAAAATAACGCCGCGACTTGAGTTCTTCACCCGAGTAGGCTTCCTCCACCAGTTGCTCTCCAGCGAGCGCCCGATCCAAGTTGCGGTGTGCGATCTCGCGATCCACCGTTACAGTCATATAACCCAATATACTGCGCCCCGTTTCGATTTCCGCTCCGTACAGCGCGTGCATCACTGCGGCATGTCCCTTGTTGAAGCTTGTGTAACGATATTGTTGGTCTACTGAAAAGATGAGCGCGTTCGTGCTGTCAATAATACTTCGCAAAGTGGAGTACTGTTTTTTCAGCGATTCTTCCGCGCGTTTGCGCGCGCGCCGGTTCTCCGCTTCGCGCAGCGCGCGTGTGACCGCCGGCACGAGGCGCGACAGTTTTTGCTTGAGCACATAATCGGTTGCGCCGTCCGTCAGACCGTTGATCGCCGCGTCTTCGCCAATCGTGCCGGAGACGAAGATAAAGGGCACTTCGGGACAACGTTCCAGCGTCAACCGCAACGCGGACCTGCCGTCGTACCCCGGCAACCGATAATCCGCGAAGATGACATCGTACCCACCCTGGCTCAACGCTTGGCTGAATTCGTCACGCGTCTGAACCGCGGTGATTTGACACGTCAGGTCGGATGATTCTAGCGTTGCCCGCACAAGTTCCAAGTCTCCAGCATCATTTTCCAAATGTAGAATGCGAATCAAGTTGCCCATTTTATGCCAATCCTCTTGCTCGTCGCAAGTCGCATGACCCGTTCGGGTGTCCGTTGGAATTTTGGAACACTCAACCTTGCGAAGGTTTTGACGACAAATCAAATTTGATTGCCGTTCAACCTGCGCAAGGTTTTTTCACCACCCAAAAACTTGACGCACACCCGACCCGTTCATTGTTTCGGTAAACTGCCGGGCGGTGGTTCGTTGATCAACACCCAAAACACACCGATTGCCTTGACCGCTAGTACAAATTCCGTAAAGCGCACTGGTTTCACGACGTAGGCATTGACGCCGAGTTGGTAGCAATCGTCCAAATCGCGCGCGGTGCGCGAGGAGGTCAGGATGACCACCGGTACCGAACGCATCTGTTCGTCCGATTTGAGTTGCCGCAAAACCTGGATGCCATCGAGCTTCGGCATTTTGAGATCGAGCAGAATCACCGCGGGTTTGCCTTCGGGACGCTGCGCGAAGATTTCTCTACGGTACAAGTAATTCAGCGCTTCGACGCCGTCGCGCGCGACGACAACCTCGTTCGCCAGGTTGTATTCGCCGAGCGCGTTGAGCATTAGCTCAATGTCTTTTGGATCATCTTCGACCAAGAGAATACGCCGGAGTGTTTCCATGCCTACCCGCCTTGTGCTGTGTGAGGGAGCGAAAAGTAAAACGTCGCCCCGCGGTCTACCTGTCCCTCTGCCCAGGTTCTGCCGCCGTGCCGTTGGATGATCCGACGAACGTTCGCCAGTCCAATCCCCGTGCCTTCAAACTCTTCCGCCCGGTGCAAACGCTGAAACACCCCGAACAACTTGTCGGCATAGTGCGGATCAAAGCCCACTCCATTATCGCGCACAAAGACCACGCTCTCGGCATCTTTGCCCGGCTGGTATCCGATTTCGATTTCGGCGTGGCGACGCGGCTTGGTGAATTTCAACGCGTTCGAGATCAGGTTGAAGAGTACGTTCCGCAACATGGCGCGATCACCGACGACCACCGGCAAATTGGCGATGCGCCAGTGGATGTTCCTGCCTGCCATCTCTGGCTCGAGTTCTCGAATCACGTCCTGCACCAGACTTACCAGGTTCACCCGCAAGATGGTCATTTTATTGTGCCCCATTTGCGAAAAGGAAAGGAGATCGTCAATCAACGTATCCATCCGCTTGGAAGCGTCCGCAATGTTCGCCAAATAACGTTGGCTCTTTTCATCCAGGGTCGCGATGGTTCGTTTTTGGAACAGTTCCAAAAACCCGTCAATGTGGCGCAACGGCGCGCGCAGATCGTGCGAGACGGAGTAGGCGAACGCCTCCAGTTCCTGGTTCACCGCTTCCAGCGCGACGGCGCGGTCTTGCAAATCCCGGTTTAGTCGTCTGATCTCTTCGTCGGCGCGCTTGCGCTCGGTAATGTCGTCAAAGAGCGTGTAGACTTGATAGGGGGTGTCTTCGCCTTGCCGAAAAATCGGCACCGCGCTAATGGTGATCCAACGATAGTCCTTCTCGCGCGGATTGTAGACTCCCATTACCACGTCCTGCACTTGGCGTCCAGTCTGTAATGTCATCATCGCCGGGTGTTCTAGTCCGGGGAAGCGTGAACCATCTTCGCGGATCGTCAAAGATTCGCGATCCACCGACGTTTGTCCCAGAAAGTCGGCTGGGGTCACACCCAGGATTCGCTCGGTAGCCGGGTTCATCGCGATGATCTTTCCGTTCGCATCCTGATAGACTACGCCTTGAAGCATGGTTTCAAACAGCCGTCGGTAGTGTTCTTCGCTGTGCCGTAATTGCTGGGTGCGTTCCGCTACTAGTTCTTCGAGATGTTCGCGGTGCCTCGCGAGCTCTTCCTCCGCGCGCTTGCGCTCGGTGATGTCTGTGTTGATCGTCGTCACTCTCCAACGCCCGTAAGCCGCAGGTTTGATTGAGGCGCTTTGGGCGAACCAGTGCAACCGACCATATCGGTCAATGGCGCGAAATTCTTGGTTCCAGCTTGATGCACCGGCGACAAAAGCCCTGGCTGCGATCAGACTCATCGGTTCCAGGTCATCGCAATGTTTGGCTTCTCCCCAACCATACTGGTAATCCTTTCCAGGCGGCAGTTCGAGGGGTAGCACTTCCTGCGCCGCTTCACTATCGTAGAAGCGTGATTCCCAATGATAATGCGCGGCGCCCCATTCCGGCTCGTGCTGGTCCCAATCTTCGGGTGCGGTCACCTCGGCATGCATCACAATGGTGCGGGCGTGGCGCAGTACATTTCTCAGCGCCTCCTCCGCGCGCTTGCGCTCGGTGACGTCGCGGACCAGGGAAAAGCCCACCGGTCGTCCACCCTCCCAGAGCGCGCTGATGCGAACCTCAACCGGGAACACGGTCCCGTCCTTCCGGCGGTGACGAGTGTCGAACGTAATCACCTCGCCGGCAGCCAATCGCGCCTGAAGTCGTTCGGTAGAGGAGTGGTCAACATCCACATCGAAAACAAACGGAGACATCCCGATCAGTTCCTCGCGCGTATAGCCCAAACTTTCACAGGCTTGACGGTTCACGTCCAGGATAGTTCCCTGGGTGTCGTGCAGAAAGAAGGCGTCGGCTGCCTGCTCCACCAGAGTGTGGAAGCGGGCTTCGCTCGCGCGGAGGTTGTCCTCCACCCGCTCGCGCTCGGCGATATCTAGCTCCAGGTGTTGTGCCATCGCATTGAAAGATTCACCCAAGTCGGCGATTTCGTCCGCGCCGTTTATTTCAACGCGGCGGTTGAGGTTGCCCCGGCTGATGAGACTGGTCCCTTCGCGCAATTTCTGGAAGGATTGGGTAATTCTATGGCTGGTCAAAAGGAGGACGCTCCCACTCAGCATCAGCATAGCAAGGACTACCGATAGTGCAACCCAATTGGCTGTTTGCTGAGAAGCCACAACTTTCTTTTGGTTTTCTTCGACTAACCGGGAGACTTGGTCGAACATGACCGCAAATTTCACATTGAACAGACTCGCCAATCGTTCTTGCACATCCTGCTGGAGGGAGCTGCTTTCGATAGAGTTTGTCCGCGCGGTCAACAATTGGGAGAAGAGCTGGCGCAATTCCCCATGGTGTTGGCGCAAGGAAGCCACGCGGAATTTTTCGGCGGCATCTTCGGGCTGGATGGCTTCCAAAAGCACTCCCAGTGAGTTGTAAGTGGTTTGCCACTGCTCACGGCTTCGCTCTCGCGGATCGAAATAAAGTTCTTCTCTGAGCACATCCAATGCCGCAATCTTACGGACCAGTTCGGTGTATAGATTCACTCTGGCTAAACTGGCGTTCATTTGCCGGGAGGTTATAAAGACCGTTAACGAAATGATGCCACCCGCGAACAAAACGGTTATCACGGTTAGTTGAATCCTGATCTTGATACTCATAGCCAGCTCCACTATCTGAAAATCGTAATTGCCTCTGGCTTAACTGCATCCAATGCATCCATGTAGATATGGTGGAGGTAATTTGGCGCTGCTGCCTTCTCAGCCAATCCTCTCTCTATCCTCCAGTCGGCTTCGTCCTCCATGGCGACGATCAACCCTTGTTCCAGTGAGATTTCAAAATGGCTGGTCTCTCGCGCAGACCGCAGAAATTCCGGGTCGCGCGGCGCGCTATGGGCGAGCATGGCTTCTGCTTCAATGGGGTGCGCTCGGATAAACGCCTGCGCTTCCAACAGCGACGTGAGCAGACGCTGGCTGATGGCTGGTTGGTTCTGGATGGATTCGCTCTTGCCAATCAACAGCCAGTATGACGGCTGTGTACTGCGCGTCTGCCAACTCACCGCATTGACTCCCAACTGCTGCTTGGCGTCGTAGAGCAGATAATCGAACAAGAGTGTCGCATCTATTTCGCCTTTCAAAATCGCTTCGAGGCACTTTGGATATGAGAGATCAACCAGAGTTACTTCTTCGGGTGGAATGCCCTGGAGGATAAGAAACCGGTAGAAGCTAAAGTGGACCGCCGAATTCCATGGGATTCCAACTCGCTTCCCTCTCAAATCCGTTATAGCTTGAATGCCGTGATCGCGTCTAGCCACCAGCTCCTCTAAATCATTGGTGGCGAGAGAGGCGATGATCCTCAAATTCTCATTGCCTGCCTCAAGGCTTTTAACGACGAAACCCGAATCGCTGGCTGTGGCGAAATCAACATCCCCCCGCACGAGCATCTCGAGCGTCACAAGCCCGGACCCAGCAAAATTCACGGTGACATCCAGACCGTTCTTTATAAAGTATCCTTGATCGGCTGCTACCAGGATCGGCAATGAGAAGTAAGCCGGCACAACACCGAGAGTGATTTTGTCGCTTGGTCCGGGTTTGCCGGGCGATTTGGTCAATCCAAGCCAAGCCGCGATGAACACGCTCAAGACCGTGAACAAAAGCGCAACACCGATCCAGACTCTAGTTCTTTTCATCTTCCCACCTATCCTTTCGGTGAGAGTAGGATCTGATCCTTTCAACTGGCGCAACAATGGCGCCTGACGCGTTTTGCATTGGCGCGTTCGGCGGCGCTCGCGTATGGACAAAAAACCCGGCTACGCCCGGAAAAGGTTGCGTGAAGTGAACTCCAAGAGGAAGATCGTGCTGGAGAATTCGTGCGCGGATCAAGACCGAGGAACGCGAACGTGTAGATTTCTGGACGCGCCGAACCCATCGAAATCAGGAGAGTCGTTTGTGAATTCGGCGGCTTGGATCGGCAAAGTAACACCTGAACGTACCTCAAACGCATACCCACGGTCGGCATGCAGATACTGCCCCATGCAGCCTCGGTAATTTCATTCTATCACTAATCACCCGGAGGGTCAATGATTTTGCGATGGGTGATTTCTTTGGCAATGTCAGATTAACCATAGAGAACATAGAGGGCATAGAGAACTCTTCGTTTTCTTCTCTCTGTTCTCTATGACCTCTATGGCAAAGAAGAATGTGACATTGCCAACTTACTCAACGGATAAATTAAGTCGCTTTTAAGATGGATTTAAGATGCTCTTAACACACGCCGCGTGATCGCGTTTTATAATTTTTCAAAGCTATCTCTGAGGCAACCACGTGGAAGAACATTTCGAATTGTGGATCGCATTGTTTGCTTGTTTTATTCTTGCCATCTTCTATGCGATCTACGCGTTTTTGATGACACCTTCCGGCGGAAATCCGTTCGGACATTTCATCGGCATCGTCGGGATGACATTAATGCTCATCACCGAAACGATCTATACGATCCGCAAGCGCATCCGCTGGTTCAGTTGGTTGGGACCCCTGCGCGTGTGGTTGTCGTTCCATATTTTCACCGGCATCGTCGGTCCCTTCCTGGTCTTGTTGCACAGCGCGTTCATGGTTGGCGGACTCGCCGGCTTTGCGATGCTGATGACCGGCATCGTCGTGATGAGCGGTTTTGTCGGACGCTACATTTACACCGCCGTGCCGCGCACGCGCGCCGGCATCGAGGTCAGCCACGATGAACTGACCGCGCGCGCGAACGCGTTGCAACGCGAACTCGATGCATGGACGGCGCAACGTCCCGCACTCGTGAACGCGATCAATGCGCGCGTCACCGCGTCGCCAGTGGACCCAAACGATTGGCTCGGTTTGCTCGCGCGCGCGTGGCAAGATTACGCGTACGATCGACGCGTGCACGCGGCGTCCCGCGGTCTCGCCAAAAGCGAACGCGCGCGATTCCGCGAATTGGAGAAATTGTTGCATCGCCGCCGCCAACTCGAACGGCAAATCGCGTCGCTCAGTTTGGCGCATCGCTTGATGGGCGTGTGGCGTTTGGTGCATGTGCCGCTCGGCGCGGCATTGTTCACGTCCGCGTTCATCCACGTCATCGCGGCGCTGTTCTTCAAAGGTTTCGGTTTGTAGGGCACGCACGCCGTTGCGTTCCACATCAAGGACGACATCGTGAAAGTAACTGGTTGGTTTTTGGGATGTGGCACAACATTTACAATGTTGATTTGTCTCGCCGGCATCAGCATCATCGCCGGCGGCGCACCGTTCAATCCCGGTCCGTTGAGCGCGCAGAATTTGCAGAATCGTCCACCGCTCGCCGGGTTTGCATCGCATGCCGATTTCGAACCGCGGTGTGATCTGTGCCACGCGCCGTTTCGCGGCGCGGACGCGACACGTTGTGTCGAGTGCCACACGACCGTGCGCGATCAATTGTCCGCCGCGAGTGGTTTGCACGGCACACTGCGCGATTCGCAAAATTGTACCGCGTGCCATTCCGATCACAAAGGACGCGACGCGAATTTGACGAATGCGTCTATCGCCGATTTTTCGCACAATCAATTCGGTTTCACGCTCGCGCGCCATCAGCGCGATTATAGCGGCGCGGCGATGAACTGTCGCGCGTGCCACCCCTTTTCGACGCAAGCGAACCGGCCGGACGCGCAAGCAGTGTCGGCGTCCTGCGTGGATTGCCACCAACTCGCGGCAGCCACCTTCATCGCAAGCCATCGCCGCGAGGTAGGCGATGCGTGTCTCGCGTGCCACGACGGCGCGGATCGCATGAAGGGATTCAATCACGCGACTGTGTTCGCGCTCACCGGCAAACACACCCAGGTTGCGTGCGGCAAGTGCCACGTCAACAATCGTTTTCGAGACACGCCGCGCGACTGCGCGAGATGCCATCCCGATCCGCAAGTGCATCGCGGGCAATTCGGCAACGATTGCGCCGCGTGCCACACGACTGCCGCGTGGCGACCGGCGCGCCTCATCAAGCACACGTTCCCACTGATTCACGGCAACAAGGGTAAAGAATCCGCGTGCGCGGTTTGCCACCCAAAGAATTACGCGACGTACACCTGCTATGGTTGCCACGAACATACCCAGGCAGAGATTACGCGCGCGCATCAGAAAGAACGGATCGCCGATCTACAAAACTGCGTCAAGTGTCATCCGACCGGACGCGAATGAGTTTAGAAGTTGGACGTTGGACGTTGGAAATTGGAAATTGGATGCCTCTCCAATTTCCAACCTCCAATTTCCAATTTCCAACCACCAAAAATAAATGGCACGAGAAATTCTAGTCCGCGACCTTGCCAAGTGCATCAACTGTGATACGTGCGTCAACGCGTGCCGGACTCGGCATGGACGCGCACGAATGACGATGAGCGGTCCGCGTTTCGGTCGGTATCAACTGCCGGACGTGTGCCGCAATTGTCCCGACACGCCTTGCGTCAACGCGTGTCATCTCGACGGGATGCAGCGGCACAACGGGAAAACATTCGTGTCGGATGCGTGTCGCGGGTGCAACAAGTGCGTACAAGCGTGTCTGTACGGCGTCGTCAAACTTTTGCCGCGCGGTCACGATGAACGTCGCGGATTTTTCCAGAGCATTCTCGCCGAAGCATTCGGGTCGAACGGACACACGCCGCAAAATTTCCGCATCGCGACCGACGAAACGCGTTGCGTGCAGTGCGGCATTTGCGGACACAACTGCCCGGTCGGAATCCAGGTGCGCGAGTACGCGCGCGAGGGGCGCACCGTAAATGATGATCGCTGTATCGGTTGCGGCTTGTGCATCGCGAAATGTCCGCGCGGCACCTTGCGCTTTGAAACGTATCCGACTTTGCCGGTCTCGAAATTTCGCGCCGACAAATGCGATCTCTGCTGCGGCTATGGCGAGAGCGCGTGCGTCAAGGAATGTCCAACCGGCGCGATGTTGCGCGTGACGGAAGAGGGCTTGGTTCAATTGAATAGCGCGTTGTACGCTGAAGTTGTCAAGAACCAACCTGCGGAGCAGGGGAGCCGGGGAGCCGGGGAACAGTCATCCCCCCTGCTCCCGCACACCCCTGCCCCACTCCATTCGCCGGAAACACTCATCAAATAGAAATGGCAACGCATCACCTCATTATCGGCAATGGCGCGGCGGGCATGAGCGCGGCGGAAGAAATTCGCCGGCGCGATCATACCGCGCATATCACGATCCTCAGCGACGAACCCGTGCCGATGTACTCGCGTCCGGGTCTCGCGTATTTGCTGATGGGCGAAATTCCTGAGACGCGCGTTTTCTGTCGCACGCCGGATTATTACGATCAAAAACACTTTCACTTGATTCACGCGCGCGTCGCGTCGCTTGATGTCGCGCGGCACGCAGTCAACCTTGACGATGGTCGCGCGATTGTTTTCGATACGCTTTTGCTCGCGACCGGTTCCAGCGCGGTGCGCGCGTCGTTTCCCGGCAGCGACCTGGACGGCATCGTGTACCTCGACAATCTCGCGAACGTGCAAGACATTTTGCGCCGCGTGGACGACGGCGCGCGCGCCGCGGTCATCGTCGGCGGCGGCATCACCGCGATGGAGATGGCGGAAGGATTGTGCCATCGCGGCGTCGAGACGCATTACCTGCTTCGCAAGAAAACGATTTGGTCGGCGTTGCTCACCCGCGCGGAATCGCAAATCGTCGAGGATCATGCGCGGGCGATTGGCGTGCGGATTCACTATAACGAAGAGATCGCCGAGATCATCGGCGCGGGCAAACGCGTCGGCGGCGTCTGTACAACGAGCGGACAGCGGATCGCGTGCGACCTGGTCGGCGTCGCGATTGGCGTGCGTCCGAATATCGCGTTGGCAAAAGCCGCCGGCATCACGGTCGAACGCGGGATCGTCGTCAACGAATTGCTCGAATCATCCGCGCCGGGAATTTTCGCGGCGGGCGACGCGGCGCAAGTGTTCGATCATTGGAGCGGCGAGTATCGCGTGGATGATTTGTGGCCCTCCGCCATCGCGGCGGGTCGCGCGGCGGGCGCGAACATGGCGGGCGGGCATACGCCGTACATCAAAGGCGTGCCGTTCAACGCCGCGTTGCTCTTCGGCGTGCATCTCACCGCGATCGGGCAAGCGGGATCGGGACAACGCGATGCGGATGATGGGAATGAAACTTTGCAATATCAATCGCGCGGTTCGTCCGAAGTGTGGTGGGCGCGTCCCGGTGGACCCTACACGAGCGCGTGGAGTCATCACGGCGATAATTCCGTGCGTCTCGTTTTGCGCGGCGATCAGATCGCCGGCGCGCTCATCCTGGGCAACCAGGATTTAGCGGACCCACTGCGCGAAGTGATCGCGCAACGCATGGACATCACGCCGATCCGCGCGCAATTGCAAGTCGGGAATGACGCGCTCGCGCGCGCGGTGCGCGCCTTGTACGAACAGCATCGGCGGCGCAACGGACACGGGAGTTGACGATGCGACTCCTTTTGCTGGGTCTCTCCGCGTTGCTCATCCTCCTGGTCACCTCGGTCGGCGGCGTCGCCGCGGCGAACGCGGTCGCGGAAAATTCATTGCCCGGCGATGCCTGGTTCACCGTGCGTCAGATGAGCGAATCGTTTCGCATCACGCTGTCGCCGAACAAATCGGAAATGCGCGTTGCCATCGCCCAGTACCGTTTGCGCGATCTCACCGCGCGCGTCGGCACGTCGCACGAAATTCTCGCGCTCGCGTATTTCGACGCGGCGCTCAATGCGGCGTTGCTGTCGCTCGCCGATTTACCGGCGGACGCGCGCGCGAAATTGATGCCGTCGCTGACCACCCTGGTGAACAGCGCACAAGCATTGCTCGCGCAAGGCGCGTTGACGAGCGATCCCGCATTGGTCGCGCGGTTCGGCGACAAGTTGGATCAAATCCGCGCGATCAGCGAGGACGCCTGGATCGCGCCGGACGATTTGCGCGCGCTCGCCGCGATCTCGCTCGAACTGCCCGCCGCCGTGGTCGCGCAATTGCCCTCTGCCGGTGAATTCGCGCCGCGCGCGATCCCTTTGCCGGGCGGATTCCAGCATTCGTTCCCACTCGACGGCAAGCACGCGAATGTCGCGTGCGAGCAATGCCACGTCGAGGGCAAGTACGCCGGCACGCCGCGCGCGTGCGCCGCGTGCCACGCCGATCAACACAAGAACGCGTTCGGGCAACAGTGCGAGCGATGTCACACAACCGTTGCGTTCAAGCCGGCGAAAATGAATCACACCGGCTTGACCGACTGCGCGAGTTGTCACACGAACAAGAAGCCGGCGAATCACTTTGCCGGGCAATGCTCACAGTGTCACACGACGACCGTGTGGAAGCCGGCGAAGATGAATCACGCCGGCTTGACTGACTGCGCGAGTTGTCACTCGAACAAGAAACCGGCGAATCACTTTGCCGGGCAATGCTCGCAGTGTCACACGACGACCGCGTGGAAACCGGCGAAGATGAATCACGCCGGCTTGACTGACTGCGC